>JALHNI010000069.1 GCA_022843605.1 Bryobacter sp. | reverse complement strand
TATCGGGAGAGATTGAGCCCATGCTGCCCATGCTCACCGCCCCGCTTACCGCGCCGCTCCAACAGAAGGCGGGTTTGACGCGCGTTCTGCCGGCCATTTGGGGCGAGAGCGGTGTCACACCGATTCATTGGAAGGGTTCCGGCGACGTACCGTCGCTGGCGCGCGCGAACTGCTTCACGGTTTCCGATCCTGAACGCGAGGGCTACGAGGCAGGCGACCTGATTCGCGTGCTGCTGCATTAACATGAGCAAACTTTCCCATTACAACGAGCAAGGCCAAGCCAATATGGTGGACGTTTCGGCTAAAACGCCCACCGTCCGAACGGCCCGGGCGCAGGCCCGCGTGATGATGAAACCGGCGGTGATGAAAGCCTTGCCGTCCAACCCGAAAGGCAATCCGCTGGAGGTGGCCCGCATTGCGGGCATCATGGCGGCAAAAAAGACGGCGGAATTGATCCCCATGTGTCACCCGTTGCCCTTGAGCCACGTCAGTGTAGATATCACTTGCTTCGATGACGGCGTTGAAATCATCGCCGAAGCGACGACGGCGGCAAGCACGGGCGTAGAGATGGAGGCGCTTACCGCGGCCACGGTCGCGGCCTTAACCGTCTACGACATGACGAAAGCGCTCGACAAAGGCATTGAGATTCAGGACGTCTACCTGCTGACCAAAACTGGCGGCAAGAGTGGCGACTATCAAAGGAAGACTCTGTGAAACGACGCGACTTTTCCCTTTCCCTGGCTGGCGCCACCGCCGTCCTCGGCCAATCGACGACTCAAACTCCCCCCGCCCCGGCGGGCCCCGGCGAAGGGGACACGATCATTCGGGTGGCAACCTCAGAGGTCATTGCTCCCACCACCGTGCTCGACCGCGATGGCAATTTCGTTTCCGGCCTCACCGCCGCCGACTTCCAGCTCTTCGACAATGACCGGCCGCAGAAAATCGAGGTGGACGTTAGCTATGTGCCGATGTCGATGGTGATCGCGATCCAAAACAGCGCCCAGGCCGAAAAAGTTCTCCCGACCATTGCAAAGATCGGCGCCATGATCGAGCCTGTGATCACGGGTGAACAGGGCGAAGTAGCGGTAATGGCGTTCGATCACCGTCTGCAACTCTTGCAGGGCTTCACGAACGACTTCACCAAGGTGAAGGACGCGCTCGGCAAACTGCGGCCGGGGAGCAACTCGGTGCGGCTGAACGACGCGGTGATGGAATCCGCGCGCATGCTGGGCCGGACGGACAAAAGCCGGCGCCGCATCCTGATGCTGATCAGCGAGACACAGGACCGGGGCAGCGAAGGCCGCGTGAAGGACGCGCTCTACAAGCTCGAGTTTGAGAACGTGATCGTCTACCCCGTGAACATGTCGCGGTGGGTGAACCAGTTGACCGGGCGGACGCCAATTCCCCGCCCCGATGCGTTTCCCGTCGGCACGCGCGCGGCACCTCCTGGAGGGCTCGCGACGCCGACCACCGCGATGCAAAACGGCATGGCGGGCGGCTACGGCAACTACACGCCTGTCTTCAAGGAGATCTTTACGGCAGTGAAGGCGGTCTTTGTCGCGAATCCCCAAGAGGCCTACACGAAGTACACCGGCGGCAAGGAGTACTCGTTCGTCAACCTGAAGGGCCTGGAAGAGGCGATCCAGCAGTTGGGCGAAGAACTTCACAGCCAGTATCTCTTGAGCTATTCACCCAGTACCGAAACTCGCCAGGACGGCGGCTGGCACAAGTTGCAGGTGACAGTAAAGCGGCCTCGGCTCGAAGTTAGGACCCGTGCTGGATACTGGGCGGCGGCCAAATTCGAACCCTAAGCGGAGGAAACTGTAGACTTTTCCATCATAGTCAAGCTCTTTGGGGGGCAACGAAGTAAACTTCGCAACCTGACCCCCCTCCTTCGCGTCATGAACCAGTGAAAAGAGCGAACGCAAATCGCCGGTGCTAACATAGCAAAATTGCCCGAATGGGCGTTCGAGAGAGAAAGAGAGACTTACCCATGAGCGCAGAACCCAACTACGGCCAGCCCCAACAGAAGAGCATCGTACAGCCGATCCTCATCGGAGCAGTGGTGGCACTGTTTGGAGGGCTCATCTACCAGTTTGTGCAGTACGACAAGCTGAGCACGAAGATCGCCCAGGTAGAGAAAAGCTATCAGGAAGACGTCGAGGCTTTGAAAATTGCCTCTTCGCAATCGGCGCAAGCAAGCCGCCGAAACCAGGAAACTTTGCAGGCTCAACTCGAGACCGCTCAGCGCCAGGCCGCCATGGCCGTTGGCCAGGCTAAGGAACAGGCTATGGCTCGCGCCGAGGCGCTTTCCAAGCAGATCATCGTAGAAGCCAACAAGCAGAAAGCGATCGTCGCGGCAGAATTCGACAAGGTGAAGGCCGAGACCGAAGCCGTAAAGACCGAAGCGACAGCGAAGATCGGCGAAGTGAAGACCGACGTGGTGGCCGTGAAGGAAGATGTCAAGAGCACCAAGTCGGAACTCGACAAGACGATCACCAGTCTGAAGGCCGTGCAGGGTGACATGGGCGTCCAGAGCGGTCTGATCGCCACCAACGGCACCGAACTCCAGGCGTTGAAGGCGCTCGGTGAGAAGAACTACTTCGAGTTCAATCTCGGCAAGACCAAGGCTCCGCAACGCATTGGCGACGTGCTGATGCAGCTGAAAAAGGCCGACAACAAGCGGAACAAGTACACGGTGGACATCATCGCCGACGACAAGAAAGTGGAGAAGAAGGACAAAGGCGTCAGCGAGCCCGTCCAGTTCTACACGTCGAAAGCCCGCCAGCCTTACGAAATCGTGGTGATGGAAGTGAAGAAGGACTTGATCGTGGGTTATTTGGCGACGCCGAAGGTGATGGCGCCCCGCAAGTAACATTCGGGAAATCCTCGCAAAAAACGGACGGCCAGTGCTAATCGTACTGGCCGTTCTGATTTTTCTCCGGCATAATAAAGTTCTGTCGTAATACCCCCGATCTACACGCGTAGGGAGCCTTGGAATACAAGGCCATCAGCGATGACCATTAAAGTAACTCTTAAAGTAAGACCCTGGTCCGATTGGACGGCCGATGCGATGCCCCGCGTGGACCAAGCCATGGTTTACCTGGGAACTTTTGTGCCCGACCTGGCCCGTTGGTCCGCCTACGTGTTTCGGATGACGGCTCTAGCCTGCTTCGCTTTGGCCGCCTGGCGTTTTGCCTACGACCTGAAACTCGCGCAGCCTTTCTTCGTGACGGAAGGTGTTTTCTCTCACTGGCAAACCTTCCTGGCCTTGACGGCCGCGTGGGCCGGATTGGCTTCGCTCTGCGGCCGGTTGGCTCCAGAAGGCGCCACGCGACCCGTGATCTTTGCGGACGACCTCTCGCATGCTCCGGTCGTCTGGCATGCGCGCCGGTTCTCGCAACCCCTCGAACAAGCAGAGTAAGCTTTGCTCCTTTGGTGATATTCTCAAGAAAGCCAAGCTCTCGCGCGGCCTTCGGCCCTCATGCCCAACTACAGCCGTTCTGTTGACACTTACTCCCCTTTCTACACGCCGATCGGCGTGAAATGGCTGGTGATCGTCAACTCGGCGATGTTCGTGTTGTACTTCTTCAGCCTGCAGTTTGACATTGCCCGGGGCTTCTTTAGTCTGCTACCGCTGCAACCGATCTTCGTGCTGAAGATGTTCTTCATCTGGCAACCGGTGACGTACCTCTTCCTTCACGCCGATTTCGGCCACATTATCTTCAACATGCTTTCGTTGTGGTTCTTCGGCAAGGACCTGGAGATTACCTGGGGTACGAAGCGCTTTTTGCAGTTCTACTTTCTGTGCGGCGTCGGCGCGGCGCTTTGCGTGATTGTCGCCAATGCGCTCTTTGGGAATATGCGGTCGAGTACGGTGGGGGCCTCAGGCGCAATCTATGGCTTGTTGATGGCCTTCGGTATTCTCTTCCCAGACCGAACCGTCTACTACTTCTTCTTCCCGATCAAAGCCAAGTACCTGGTACTCATCTCAGGGGCCGTGGCGTTCATGATGTCTTTCGCGGGTTCCGATTCCGGCGTCTCGCACATCGCACATTTGGGCGGGATGTTGTTCGGCTTCTTCTATCTGAAGACGAAGTACCGAAACAGTGTCGACGTCGTAGGCTTGGCGCGCCAAGCCTACAAAGACTGGAAGCTGAAGCGCGCCCGCAAGAAGTTTCAGGTGTACATGTCGAAGAATCGCAACGACAAGGACCGCTGGGCGAACTAGCTGCGAGCCCTAGCGTCAGCTCTCGCAGCGGCGGCGGTACCCGGTGAACGAACGCCACGCAAAGAAGACAGCGACCAGAGCGGAGCACGAGGAAACGACGTTGGCGGGACGGGTGGCCGCTATCCGGTTCGCCTGCGCTTCCATCCCGCGAATCTCGCGCATGATTCGACCCTGGCTTTGCCACAGGCCTATGCCAAGGGCGAGCATGATGGCGACTAGAGTCGCGTTGATGGTGATAGATTTTTTAAGGTTCGCCACGGTCTCTCTTCTCTCCTCCTTGATTTGGCCAGAAACGGGTCGGCCAAACAAGTGCCGAAAGGACTAAGGCGATCATCGGGCTTCGGCCCTAGTGCTTTCCCGGTTCCGGGTCCGGCCGCTGAGGGAAACACCTGAGATTTCGTCCTAGAACTTGCCGATCTGCCACCAAGCCAAGAGGAAAAGAGCGCCCGCCGTCCCCAACATGACGGTCGGCGCTATAAAAAAATACACGATCGACACTAAGGTCATTGTGGTGAGCCAAGCCGCATTGAAAAAGGCGAGACGCCGCAGGACGTGCCAGTCCACCGCGCGCGAAACGAGCAGGCTCATCCCGCCCGCAGCCATCAGAAGCACGCTGTAAGAGATGCTGAAGCCCGTGAGGAACTGCCACATGCTCCGTTGAGAACCCATCACGCCGGACTGATAAGTCTTCATCAGGCGGAACAGTTCCACTTCGGTCGCGTTTGTGGCCTGCGGATCGCTGAACAGTGACAAAGCATGAACAACGCCAAGGGCAATCAGCACGTAGGCCCCAGCCCTGAACAACTTAAGCCCCTTGCGGTTCAACATGATCCCGCTATTGTAGTCTCATCGGAAGCGAGCCATTGGCAGCTTTTTGCTTTTCTTGATCAGCGGAGCGAAATTCTCATACTGATCCGTGGCGATGTAGTCGACACCAGCCGCAACCGCGGCCTTCCAACGAAGTTCCACGGCCTGGAGCGAACCGAAGTTGTAGCCGGCGGACCATCCCGCGTCAACGCCCACTTTGGGCTCATGGCCATTCAAGGTATACAGGCGCATCCAATAACCCAGTTCACGGGCCCTGGCCATGATGGCCGCCAAGCGCTCGCCATCAGCGGCGGACCAGTCACCCGACTTGGCCTGGCCGCCCATTTCGACGATCGACCAAGGCGAATTCAGCCAGCGGCGATAGTTCGTCGCCGCATTGGGGAAGAGTCGGTTCACGGCGATGTTGGCCTGGCGGGAGGTGACGGCCCCGGCGCCGAAAAGCAAAATGCGCCCTCCGGCGGGTACGGCATCGTGAAACGTCACTTGCTGCACTGTCGAAGGCCCGGTCAACACCAGAACCGGCTTCCAGTCCAAGGGCGCCGGAACGTTCGGCGTCTCCGTGCGGGGCGCGGTCGTCAGCCAGGACTGATACTCGCCCAGCAACTTCAGCACGGCGCGATGGTGGTCGGGTTCGTCAGTCTTGAAGTCGAGGTTGAGGGTGATCAACGGCCAACGGTCGCGGCGGTTTTCCTTCAGCGCCTTCTCCACGATGGGCCGAATGCGCTCGAAAAAATAGTCGCGCATGTTGGGCTCAGTGCCGTTGGGCTTCTCGCCGTGAATCAGCAGGGATCGTCCTTGGCCGGTAGCCGGGTCGACGTACCAGGCGAGGTCCTGTTCGATGGCGACGGGAAGGCCGGTTTTGAGAGCTACTTCGATGCGGTCCTGGTACTTGCCGTCGTAGGGATAGCAGTTGTGCGCGTCAAGGACGACACGGTCGGCAGCCAGAGCCGTCAGCGCAAGCAGGACGAGGGAAAAACGCATCCCTCGATCATACCGGGCGTGCATGGCGATACGATGAAGAGAGACTGCGATGAGCCTAATCACCACTCTGTTGTTCGCCGCATTCGCGGCCGACTCACCGGCCCTGCCGCCGGCCGCGACCGCTGAGATCGATTTTGCCCGCGACATTGCGCCCGTCCTGAAACGCAACTGCCAAGGCTGCCACGGGGCGGGAATGCAGCAAAGCGGCTTCCGGCTGGATGACGGAGCCGCGGCGCTGAAGGGCGGCTACAGCGGTGCGTCGATCCTGCCGGGTAAATCGGCGGAGAGTCCCCTAGTGCATCGTGTCTCGGCGGTCAAGGGCGCGCCGACGATGCCGCCCGCTGGAAGACGCCTTACCGTCGCGGAGGTAGGTCTCATTCGGGCTTGGATTGACCAGGGCGCGAAGTTCCCGGCCACCGCGGTGGCAAAGTCCGCGCGGCCAGCCGCCAAGCATTGGGCCTTTGAGCCAATCACGACCCCAAACGTACCGGCTGTCCGGAATGCCGCATGGGCGCGTTCGCCAATCGATGCTTTCGTGCTGACCAAACTCGAAGCGAAGAAGATCGCGCCGTCGCCGGAGGCGGATCGCCGCACCCTGCTTCGCCGCGCGAGTTGGGACCTCATCGGAATCCCTCCCACCGCCGCGGAACTGGCGGAGTTCGAGGCCGATCAAAGGCCTGATGCCTATCAACGCCAAGTGGACCGCCTCCTCGCCTCACCCCACTTCGGCGAGAAGTGGGCGCGCAGTTGGCTCGATCAAGCTCGTTATGCCGATTCTGACGGCTACGAAAAAGACTGGGTGCGCCCCTACGCCTTCCGTTGGCGCGACTGGGTGATCAACGCGATTAACCAGGATCTCCCGTTTGACCGTTTCACCATCGAACAGTTAGCCGGAGATCTGCTGCCTTCGCCAACCGTCGAGCAGCGAGTGGCCACCGGCTTCCAGCGCCACACCCTCACGAATCGGGAAGGCGGGATCGACGATAATCAGTTTCGCTTCGAATCCACCATTGACCGCGCCAATACCGTCAGCACCGTCTTCCTGGGCTTATCGATGGGGTGCGCGCAATGCCACGACCACAAGTACGACCCCATCAGCCAACGCGACTACTACTCGCTGTTCGCATTCTTCGACAACGCGGAGGAGGTCGATATCGACGCCCCGCGGGCAGGCGAGATCGGGCCCTGGCTCCGAGGTCGAGCCGAGTATCAGGCCAAGCGCGACGCCCTCCTGAAGGAGCACAACGTCGCGGAACTTCAGGCAGCCTGGGAGAAGGACATCCTCTATACGATCGCCCACCCTGGAGAACGTACCGATTGGGATCTGGCTTGGGATTGCGTCAACAAGCTCACCGAGGGCGGCAACGGCGCCAAGATTGTGCGCATTCCGCTGGAGAAGCGGACGCCGCGCGAACGCGACATTCTCACCGACCACTTCGTAAAGAACTATCACTTCGCTGTCGGCAACAAACGCTACAAGGAACTCAAGCTCGATGCCGCCACCAAGGCACTGGCCAAGCTGAAATCAGATTATCCGCAGTTGACCCAGGCGATGGCACTCGCCGAGCCTCCGGAGCCGCGCCCCAGCTTTTTGCGAGTGCGCGGAGACTATAAGACGAATGGCATTGAGGTGCAGCCCACCACGCCGGCTGTGCTCCCCGCCCCGAAAAAGAGTGGCCGTCTGACCAGGCTGGATCTGGCGGAGTGGCTGGTTTCGCCTGAGAATCCGCTCACCGCGCGGGTAGCGGTAAATCGCGTTTGGCAGGAGCTGTTTGGCATGGGTCTGGTGAAAACCACCGACGACTTCGGCACTCGCGCCGATGTACCGGAGCATCCCGAACTGCTCACCTGGCTCGCGGATGATTTCCGCAAGCAAGGCTGGTCCCGCAAGGCCCTGATCCGCGGCATCGTCCTTTCGTCCACGTATCGGCAAGCCTCATTGGCGAGACCTGACCTGAACGAGATCGATCCCGAGAATCAACTCCTGGCCCGCCAGATTCGGTTGCGCTTGACGGCTGAGCAGATCCGCGACGGGGCGCTGGCCGCCAGCGGCCTGCTGACGAAGAACGTCGGCGGACCCAGCATTCGGCCGCCGATGCCGGCCGGCGTCATGGAGATGAGCTACGCTTCGCGCGGCTGGGGTGAAAGCTGGAAAGAGAGCGAGGGAGCGGACCGTTATCGCCGCGGCCTCTACATTCAGTTCCTTCGCACTTCGCCGTATCCCCAGTTGATGACCTTTGACGCGCCGAAATCCACTGTCACGCAGTGCAAACGCGACCGGTCAAATACGCCGTTGCAGGCGCTCAATCTGCTGAACGATCCGGTCTTTGTGGAAGCGGCCCAAGCGCTCGCCGTGAACGTCGTCTCGCAGCCGGAGTCCAAACGTCTCGAGTACGCCTACCGTAGCGTGCTGGGCCGGGCGCCGAGTGCACGAGAGTCAGCGCGGATGTCACAGTACTACACCGAACAGCAGCGCTTGCTGTCGGATGACGCCAAGGCCCTGGCGGCCCTCGCGCCCTACGTGCCCCCCTCGGCCACACGGCTCGATACCGCCACCTGGACCGGCATGGCCAGTGTGATCCTGAACCTCGAAGAGTTCATTACCCGGGAGTAGCATGATGCAAAACGAACGCCAATTGATTGAATCGCATCTCCGCCGGGACTTCCTGCGCCGCGGCCTCACGGGGATCGGCACGGTCGCGTTGTCGAGTCTGTTGGCCGCGGAGGGCCGCACCGAAGCGCCGGATCCTCTCGTGCCGCGCAAGCCGCATTTCGCCCCCAAAGCCAAGAACGTCATCTTCCTCTTTCAGGAAGGTGCCCCTAGCCAGATGGACCTCTTCGATCCCAAACCGGCGCTACAGAAATGGCACGGCCAGTCGCTGCCGCCGGAGATGACCAAGGACCTGAAGCTGGCCTTCATCAAGCCGACGGCCAAAGTTCTTGCCAGCCCGCGCAAGTTCGCTAAGTATGGCCAGTCCGGCATGGAACTCTCTGACCTGATCCCGGAGATGGCCAAGCATGCCGACGACATCTGCCTGATCCGCTCCATGCACAGCGAGGCCTTTAACCACCACCCGGGCCAGTTGCTGCTGTTCTCCGGCAGCATGATCGGCGGCCGGCCCTCCATGGGCTCCTGGGTCACCTACGGCTTAGGGAGCGAGACGCGCAATCTGCCGGCGTTCGTCGCCCTACAATCCGGACCGGGAACCAGTGCGGGCTCTGACCTTTGGTCCAACGGCTTTCTACCCAGTCTTTATCAAGGCACTGTGCTTCGTACGGGCGGCGACCCGATTTTGTATCTCGGCAATCCGGCGGGCATTACCCGCGAAAGCCAGCGTGCGCGGCTCGACGCTTTGCGCGACCTCAACCAGGAACGTCAGGATCTCACCGGCGACGCTGAGATCGCGAGCCGCATTCATTCCTACGAACTCGCTTACCGCATGCAGATGGCAGGCCCCGAGGCCGTCGACTTTTCCAAGGAGTCGCCCACGACGCTCGATGCTTATGGCATCAACGACAAGGAGAGCCGCGCCTACGGCACCAACCTGCTGATGGCCCGGCGGCTGGTGGAGCGTGGCGTGCGGTTCGTGCTTTGCATGCACTCTGGTTGGGATATGCACTCCGGTATCAACGGCGCATTGCCCAAGCTCTGCGGGCAGACCGACAAGGCGTCGGCGGCATTACTCACCGATCTGAAGCAGCGCGGCCTGCTGGACGAAACGCTGGTCGTTTGGGGCGGCGAGTTCGGCCGCACACCGATGTCCGAGATGCGCCGGCCCGATGAGGCCAACAACGCGGGCCGGGACCATCATCCGAACGGCTATTCGATTTGGATGGCCGGCGGCGGCGTGAAGACCGGCCAAGTGATCGGCGAAACCGACGAACTCGGGCTGACGATCACCAAAGACAAGATCGACGTGCACGACCTGCAGGCCACCATTCTGCACCTGTTGGGCCTCGAACATACCCAGTTGACCTACCGTCATTTCGGCAGGAACTTCCGGCTGACCGACGTGAGCGGACAACTCGTCAAACAACTCATCAGTTAGTTGCGCGGCAGCACATTCTCCGGCACGATCCGCTGCTCGAAGACGAAGACCATCGGATTGCGGGGATCCACTGTCGCCAGTAGCCAATGGACGTCCGGCGGCCCGAACGTCTCTACGCGCGTGAAGTTCTCCAGGCGAGCGCCGTCGCGCCCCGGGGGCAGCAACGGCTTGTCGATCCGGAAGTAGTGACTGTCGCCATGGACAAAGACGACCTGTCCCGGGAACTGCACCGTCTCCTGCTGCAGCACGGCCAGCATCTCGCTAAAACCATCAGCCCCCACGGCGCGACGCCGTTCAAAGCCCGGGTTGGCCTGCATCACCAGCATCACGGCGCGGAATCGCTTTTGCCTGGCAATCGCAAAGGCCGCCCGCAGCCAGAACAGGTTCGCCGCATTGCGCGGCTGAAACTCGGCAGGCTTGGCGAAGTTGTTGTTCGTCCCGACAATGTGCAGAGTGGCAAAGAGCACTTCACCCTGCGCCCACATGGCATTTTCGACGTAGCTCTCGAAGCCCGGCACGGAGCTTTGCGGCAATAGGCCCAGCGGACGCTTGCCCAGACTCTGGTCCGGCTTGGGGAAGAACAATTCGCGAACCCGCTTCAGACGATCGAGCGGATCGAAGCCCCCGGCGGCGGCGCGTCCACAGTCGGTCCAGTCGTTGTCGCCGGGCGTCAGGATGAAAGGATGAACCGAGCGCTGGAAACCGGCCAGACGATTCTGGTACATCGCCTCGTCGCAGCGGGAGGCACCGCTCTTGATGTCGCCATCGTGCACCACAAAGCGCAGTTTCTCCCGGTTCATCGATTCGATCACGCGCGGAAACTTCGCCTCCTGGGCCGCGTTGTACTGCTGATCGCCGATCAGGGCAAATTGGTAGCGTTGCGCCTTCGGCGCAAAGCGGCGAGCGGCGCCGGCGACAAACTGCTCCAGGTTCTGTGCAGGAATCGACGAGGCCAGAATCAGCAGGAAGGGTAGCAGTCCGAATCACCTCACAATGATAGATTGAGAAGCACCAGACACCATGCTGTACCTACGGATTTTCCTCGCCTGCGCGCTCGCGGCCACCGCGCAAACCGATTGGCCAATGTTTGGGCACGACCCTGGCGCCCGCCGCTTTTCTCCGCTCAAGCAGATCACCCCTCGCAATGTGAATCGACTGCAGCATGCCTGGACCTTCCACACCGGCAAACCTGGCTCCGAGGGCATTCCGGTGGTCGTGGGTGGCGTGATGTACCTGGCGGCGGCCAATGGCATCTTCGCCATCGATCCGGAGACCGGAAAGCAGTTTTGGCATCACGAAGCCACCCAAGTCGCCCTGCGCGGACTCGCCTATTGGCCGGGCGACAAAGCCAAGGGCACCAATCCGCGCGTCTACGCCGGCGTGAAAGGCGGCATGATCGCCATTGACGCCGTCACCGGCAAGCCGGCCCCCGGCTTCGCCAACGAAGGCCTGCTCGACTTGCGGCAAGGCGTCCTGGGCGACTTGGCTGACGGCAAGATCTCGCTGCAGTCGCCGCCCACGATCTATCAGGACCTCGTCATCACCGGCAGCGCCAATGGCGAAGGCGCGCCCTCGGTCGGCGCCTACGGCGATATCCGCGCCTGGGATGCGCGCACCGGCAAGTTGGTGTGGACCTTCCACACGGTTCCCCGCCCCGGCGAACCGGGTCATGAAACCTGGCCGGCTGACGGCTGGAAGAATCGCTCCGGAACCAATGCCTGGGGCTTTCTCAGCCTCGATCAGGCTCGCGGTATTCTTTACGTGCCGCTCGGCTCGCCCACCACCGACTTCTACGGGGCGGACCGTCATGGAGACAACCTTTATGGCAACAGTCTGGTGGCTTTGGACGTCAAGACCGGCCGGCGCATCTGGCACCAGCAACTCGTACACCACGACCTTTGGGACTATGACCCCGCCGCCGCGCCCGTCCTCTTCGAGGCGCAACGCAATGGCCGCACCGTTCCCGCCGTCGCGCAGATCACCAAAATGGGGATCCTCTTCGCCTTCAACCGCATCACCGGCGAGCCGCTTTATGGCATGGAGGAGCGGCCCGTTCCACAGTCTTCCGTCCCCGGCGAGAAGACGTCGCCCACCCAGCCGTTCCCGCTGAAGCCGCCGCCTCTCTCCCGCGTGACGTTTACCAAGGAAGAGATCTATCGCCTGACGCCCGACCACGCGAAGTTCTGCCGCGAGCTGTTCGAAAAGAACCAGATGACCATCGGCGAACTCTACACGCCGCTGCCGCTCAACCAGAACGTGCTCATGTTCCCCAGCACCCTGGGGGGCGGCGGCTGGGGTGGCGTTTCCGTCGATCCGACGCTTGGCCTGCTCTTCACCAACGTCAACAATCTGGGCCAGTGGGGGCACATGGAGAAGAAGGGCGACACGTACATTCGTACGTCGGCCTACGGGCCTTATGCACGCTTCTGGAATCGCGATACGCGCATTCCCTGCACCAACCCGCCGTTCGGCGAGCTCGTAGCGGTCGATACGCGCACCGGCGACATCGCCTGGCGCACCCCGCTCGGCACCATACCGGCCCTGGAAGCGCTCGGCGTAAAGGATTCCGGCGCACCCAGCCTGGGGGGCAGCATCGCCACAGCCGGCGGGCTGGTCTTCATCGCCGCCACGAACGATAGCCGCTTCCGGGCCTTTGACTCCCGCACCGGCAAACTGGTCTGGGACCACCCGATCGACGCCAACGGGCACACCATCCCAATCACCTATCAGGGCAAGAGCGGCAAACAGTACGTCGCCCTGATGGCCGGCGGAGGTGGCGGTTACTTCGGCGGCACGCCCAGCGATAGCCTGATGGCTTTCGCCTTGGGTGACCGCCCCGTGCCGTCCAATATCTCCACGGTCAAGGCGCCGGAACCTGTCGCCGCCCGGCGCACCGGACCGGTCGTCCTACCGGACGGGCCCGCGAAACCGATCCTGCAGCGCACCTGCGGCTCCAGTTGCCACACGCTCGACGCGGTCACCGGCTTGCGGCGCGACCGTCAGGCCTGGGCAGCGATGGTGGACAACATGATCTCCCGCGGCGCCACGGCCAAGGATGACGAGGTTCGAGTGATCGTCGACTACCTCGCTGCGCATTTCGGCAAGTAGCAAACGGTAGCGGAAATGCGTTCACAACGAATTTCGCGAAGTCCATTTCTCCCCTAAGACATAGATAAATAGCACGTTATACCCCCGTCGAGCGGATTTTCAGAGCCGGTGTTTTTGAAGTGAGCCATTAGACTGGAGCTCATAAGGACCCAGCCCATGAACTCCTGTACTTTCACCGACTCGCGCCTGGTCGACTTTCCTCAAGCCAACCCCTTTCTGGCCAAGCTGCTGCAGCGCTACGATCTGACGCTTGACGAGGCTCCCCAACCGTCTGCCCTCGTCACCTTGCGCATCGACCTGCCGCATGGCAGCGCCCTGCTTTGGGATCGTGCGACCTCGCTGCCACGCGGCAAAGTGCGGCGTCACCTGCTGCGTAGCGTATCTCTGGCGCTGCAGGAGTCGCTGCGGTGCTGGATCCCCTACCTGTGGCTCTCCATTCCCGCGCATTGGGAGGATCGTGACCTGCTGTGGCCGATGCTCATCTACGCCTCGTCGCGCACGTTCAAGCCTGTCTCCCGGCAGGTCTATTCGTTTGACCTGCTGAGCGAGGGAACGTTGCCCTCCATCCTTCGTTCCTCCCTGCCCGTGCTACGGGAGTGGATGCCGCTTCTGCTCGCGATCAACCACAACCGACCCGCCGCGCGCCGCGAGTTCCGCACACCGCGGCTCTTGAACGTGATCGAGAGAATGGACTTCGATCCCCATCCCCTGAAGCGGTTGCTCTCCCACGAACAGAAGTTGATTGGCGTGTTCACCGATCTGGCCGATGGTCTGGCGGAGCAGCGCGGTTTCGACTACTTCGGAGCACAGCTCCACCGGCATCTCAACCGCATTTACACCAATGTCGACTTCAGTTTTCTGGCCCCGCTGATGCATGTTGAGGCCGAGAACATGTTGGCGATCCACCTCCTGGGGCAGCCGATCCGGCAAGCGCGGCTGCAGGTTGCCATCCCGCCGCCCGAGGCCGTACAGCGCCGATTGCCCAGGCCTGGCTTTGCCTACCACCAAGCACGGGCTTCGTTGCGGCAACCAAATCCCGGCTCGTCCGTCCAATCGCTTTGAGACATTCGCCGGCCCAGCCGTTACACTGGAGTTACCCCATGAAATCCCTCGTTTTACCGCTCCTCATGAGCGCCGCTGCCTGGGCGCAGCCCGCCAAGCCGGTCGATGAAGGCCCCAAGCTTACTGAAATCGTCGCCACGATCAACGGGCAAAGCTGGACCCGGTCTGAACTCGAACAGTACATCGACGCCTTGCCCCCGGACCGCCAAACCATCTACAAGACCAATCCCCAGGAGTTCCTCCGCCAGTTGGCCATCCTTGAGTACATGGCGCAGTTGGCCGAAAAGGACAATGTTCTGGAAGACAGCCGCTTCAAGTATCGCTATCGCTTCGAACGAAGCCGCATGATGGGCGACTTTCTTCAACAGAAGAAGCAGAACGCCGTCCAGGCAAGCGACCAGGAAGTGGATGCCGCTTACAAGAAAAACAGCGACAAATACACCACCGCCAAGGTGCGGATGATTTACATTTCGTTCGCACTCCCTCCGGCTCAGGGCACCAGTGAAGCCGCAGCCAAAGCCAAAGCCACTGATCTGCACGCCCAACTGCGCGCGGGCGCGGACTTCATCAAACTCGTACGCGCCAACTCGGAACAGTTGAAAGAGCAGGACGGCAGTCTCGGCACGCTCACCAAAGCTGACGCCATCCCCGACGCCATCAAGTCCGTGGTCTTCTCCCTCAAGAAGGGCGAGTTCAGCCCGCCCGTACGCCATGACAACGGTTACTACATCTTCTTGTGCGAAGAGCATCAGGTGCAGGCTCTGGCTGACGTCCGCGATGCCATCTCCGCCGACGTCCGGGCCGCGAAGTTCCGCGACTGGTTTACCGAAGAAACCAAGAAGTCCAAAGTGGAGTTCCTCAAGCCGGACTATTTCAAAGCCACCATCAAGTAAGGCCTGTGCGTATCCACTTTGAGCCGCAGTTGCGTGCCGCCGGAGGCAAACTGGTTTCCGGCGGGCAGACTGGCGCGATTGTCCATGCCGGCTCGTTCCTGAAGGAGCGCAGAATCGTCCTTGATTCCGACTTGCTGGTGAACGCACCGGAGCTCATGCGCATTCTCACCCATGAGCTCTTCCACTTCGTCTGGCGCAAGCTCGACAATGCCACTCGCCGCGCCTGGGATGACTTAGTCCGGCAGCAACTGTGCCTTCCGGGTGAACTTGGCTGGTCGGCTGAGTGGCGCAAGCAGGCGCTCACCGAAACTGATTCCCAGGATCGCACCCGGCGTTGGCGCGAGTATCTTTGCGAAAGCTTTTGCGATTCCGCCGCCTGGTATTACTCCGGCAACCGGCGGCATCCTGAATATACGCTACCCGCCAAGTTCCGCCGGGTCCGCAAACAATGGTTTACCCGCTTGATTTCTCAGAGGAGGCTTCCGCTCTAAAGATGGCCCGCTATACTGAGAACATGCTTGCCCGTTCGCGTGCGCTCTTGCTCATCCCTCTCCTTGCGGCCCTGGTGGGCTGTGTCGGGACCACGAAGGCCGGATCTCCGGTGAAGCCGGAGTCACAGCGCAAGAAGGCTCCGGAGTTCAGCCTGAAGGATTCGAACGGCCAGGTCGTGAAGCTTTCGGACTTCAAAGGCAAGGTCGTCCTGCTCAATTTCTGGGCCACCTGGTGCGGTCCCTGCAAGGTGGAGATCCCGTGGTTCATCGACTTCGAGACCCGCCTGAAAGATCAGGGTCTCGTGGTGCTTGGCGTGGCCATGGACGATGAAGGCTGGGAAGTCGTGAAGCCCTACATCACCAGCAAGAAAGTGAATTACCGGGTCGTCATGGGGGACGATTCCATGGCCAACCTCTACGGCGGAGTGGAGTCGCTACCGACCACCTTCGTCCTGGACCGCGATGGCCGCATTGCCCGAACCCATGTCGGCTTGGTGAGTAAGAGTGAATACGAGAATGACATTCAAGAACTGCTTCGACAGAAACGTGCGAGCGCTGCTCCTGTTGAGTTCGCTGGCCGTTAGCGCTTGCGCGCAATCGACTCCCCTGCTCACGATCACTCCGCCGGCGCGGGCCGCGGTGAAGCGTGGCCAAACCGTGACGGCGAAGGTCGGCGTTAGGGTCACGCCGGGCTTCCATGTCAATTCGAACGCCCCGCTCGACGAATACCTGATCCCCTTGCGGCTCACTTGGCAACCGGCGCCCCTTGAGTTGAAAAGCGTCGAATTTCCTCCGGCCAAACACGAGAAATCCGATTTCAGCCCCAAGCCGATCGCCGTCTTTGACGGTGTCTTTGAGATCACCAGCAAGTTCACCGTTCCGTCCAACGCCCCCATCGGCGCCGGCTTCATTCCAGGGAAGCTTCGTTATCAGGGCTGCAACGCCACCACTTGCTTCCCACCCAAAACCATCGACGTTCGCTTTAGTTACGACTTGCAGTGATGGCCACCATCTTCCACGTCGACATGGATGCTTTCTTCGTGTCGGTGGAAGAACTGTATGAGCCCTCCCTCAAGGGCAAAGCCGTCGTGGTGGGCGGGAAGGCCCACGAACGGGGTGTCGTCTCGGCAGCCTCCTATGAAGCCCGGAAGTTCGGCGTCCACTCCGCCATGCCTTTGCGCCAGGCGGCCAAGCTTTGCCCCCATGCGATCTTCATCAGTGGGCAACGAGAACGCTATGCTGAGGCCTCGCGCGCCGTGGAGCAGGTCCTTCGCGAGTTTTCACCCTTGGTCGAAATGGCCTCCATCGACGAAGCCTACCTCGACATGACAGGCACGGAGCGCCTCCATGGCCCACCGCTTCGGGCCGCTCATCGCCTGCACGCGGCTGTCCAACAGCAGACCCAGCTCAATTGCTCGATCGGCATCGCTGCCTCCCGCCTAGTGGCGAAAATCGCCTCCGATCAGGCTAAGAGGCATGGCATTCTGCATGTCCTGCCTGGCCAGGAAGCGACCTTTCTGGGGCCGCTCGACATTCACCGTATCCCCGGGGTTGGCGAGGTGACCGGGCAGCACCTGAACGGAATGGGCATCCGCCGCATTCGCGACTTGGCCGCTCTCGACGAAGGCCTGCTGCGCAGCCGCTTCGGTCGACTTGGCCTGGCCCTGGCCGGCAAGGCCCGGGGCGAAGATGCAGGCGGCTGGTTCGACACGGCGATCGGCGAAGATGGCGGACCGAAATCCATCTCGCACGAGCACACCTACACCGAAGACACCGCCGACCAGACCTTGCTCGAAAGCACGCTGGCCAAGCTTAGCGAAATGGTTGCCCGCCGCCTGCGGGACCATGCCTTGCACGCCCGCACGGTCCAATTGAAACTCCGCTACCAGGACTTCTCCACCATCACCCGCGCTCACACGCTTGACCAACCCACGCAACTCGATGCCGAGATCATGCGCGAGTCGCGCGCACTGTTTCGCGCCAATTGGAAAGCCGGGCGCAAGATTCGTTTGCTGGGAGTGCAAGTCTCGTCGCTAACCGAGTCTGGCGGGCAGATGAACTTGCTCTCGGGTGGCCAGGACGAGAAATGGCAGCGCGCTCTCTCGGCCGTCGACAAGTTGCGTGGCCGCTTCGGCGATAGCACCGTCTCGCTCGCCGCCGGGCTTCAAGGCGAATTTCGCCAACGCGTCCATGAGGGCAAGGAACGTATAAGGCCCAAGAGCTAGGCTACTTGAGCGGGCAGTTTGTCCGGACAGAAATCGTCTGCTCGATGTGCAGCGTCTCGCGTTCACCGGCAAACTCGGCGCGAACGATCAGCCGCAGTTCAGGGGGCTTTCCGTCAGTGGTCTTCGACGGCAACTGCGCGCTCCATACGGCCTGGGTGCGCTCCGGAACGACACTGGAGTTGTTTGACGATTGCACCAGCAACCCGGGAGGCAGTACGCAATCCGCATTGCCGAGGCAGACCGTCCCGTTGTAATGGCTTTCTACCGGCGGGTAGTTGCTCGCCAACGCCCGCACACTGAGCCGCAGCGGTACATCAATCGGATTGCCGATCGACTGCAACCGGACCTCGGATTTTCCCGCGCACGTATCCACCGTCGTATCGGCAAACAAGTTACTCAGGTTCACCGCCACCGCCTGCACGCGGTCCATATCCCGGCGGGACGAGAATGACCTTGGCGCTGAATTACTCAGCGGAATCACCTCAAGGTCCAGGCGACGCCCCGAGATCCGCAAGAGTGTAACGTGATGAAAGTCACCGGCACCGGGACTGCCATGCTTCGTCATCCCGCCCGTGGCGCCCGTCACCAGATACCGGATTCCGTCCAGAGTCCCTTCGTCCTGGTTGTAGTGAAAGTGTCCGGCAATCACCGCCCGCACTTTATACTGCCGAAGCAACTGATGCACTGGCGCCCAATTTGCCCATTGATACCAAAGCGGCTGATGCAGAAAAACAATGATCCCCTTCGCGCGCCGATGCTGCGCCAGATCCCGTTTCAACCAAGTCAGCTGGCCGTCCGATAGCTGAGCCCGAAATGCCGTGCCCCAGCGCGGGTCAGTGTTGTGGTGTTCCTGTGAACTGAGAGCAATAAAGTGGTATCCAGCATGATCGAAACTATAGTAGAGGCGTTCCTTACTAGGCGGATACAGACTCTGAAACAGTTGGCGATTGTGCGTCTCGTCCGGCTGATTGTAAGGTGCGCTCACATCGTGGTCGCCCGCCGCCAAGTACCAGGGCGCCTTCAGCTTCCCCAAGAGCCCCGTCGCCTTCGCGTATTGGGCCCGATACTCCTCCTCCGGTGTCGCGTTCGGATACTTCACGCTCTCGAGTAAGTCACCGGTATGCAGCACCAAATGTGGCTGACTGGCATTCAATGCACTGACCCCCGCCGCCAGTACGCGATAAGCCGCATCAAGATCCGTCGCCGCCGTCTGATCGCCGATCAGGCCGATCCGCAGTTCGGCCCGTACCGAGACAGCAAACAAAATGAGAGTAAGAGTGCGCACTTAGTTGAAGCTATAGGACAAACCAGCGATCGCCCACGCCTTGGAGGAGCGCCAGCCGTTTTCGTAGTAAGGCTGATTGAAGAAGTTCTCAACCTTCACATAGCCCCGCAAGGTCCGCTGGTCTGTCTGCCAGATCTTGTATCCGGCCACGACATCGGCCTTGGTGAAGCCCGGCAGTACGAAGGGCCGGGAACGGCTGACGGCAAAGAACGATACGTAGTGCGACGAGCCATGAAACAGATCCACGGTTACGTCGGCGCGCTTCCCGATCCGCTGCGTTGCGACGATCGTTGCCGTATGCCTCGGCACCGTGAGTGCCCGCCAGAAACCGGCCACCTGGATGTCACGATCGTTTACCGCGCTGGTGTAAGTGTAGGAGCCGTTCAACGTCAACGTACGGGTCGGGCGCGCTTCCACGCCTAACTCCGCCCCGCGCGAAATGCCGCCGGCACCATTGATGTAGCCCGAATTGCGGCCAAACGGATCCGTCGCCGGACGAATCACCCCGCTCGAGTCAAAGGCCGTCACCTGCTGAATCCGGGTATAGAAGTAAGTGGCCGAGAGTCGGAAACGTTCGCGGAACAGATACTGATCGAAGCCAAAGTCAATTGCCACGTAGCGATCCGGCGCAAGGCGCGGGTCACCGAAAGGGGTGAATGAGACAATGCCGGAGGCCGGGTTGTTCGAGAAGCCGCCCCCAAAGCGCTCGTAAAGCGCTGGAGCACGATACGAGTTGCCGAAGTGAGCGCGCAACTTCGTGCCAGTTCTCTGGAATAAGTAGCCGGCGGAGAGATCACCGGTTAAAGCGCGGGGCGGTGCGCTCAAAGCGATCCGGTCATAGTTATTGGCAGTACCGGTCAATTCGAAGATCGGCCTGGCCAACTGAAAAGCCTGCCATCGCCCCGAGGCGAGAACCTGCAGGCGGTCCCGCAGCAACGAAAACTGATGCTGCATGAAAACCGCGCTCGAAGTTTGGCGAATGTCGCCGCGCGTCACAATCGACCGCGGCGCCGGTAGTCCGTTGTTCTGGCGATCGAGAAACTGCTCGCGTTCAAACTCGTAGCCTGCCGTGATCTGATATTCATGTGCCGGCCGAATTGTCACGCGGGCATCGGCCACATCGCTTGTTCCGCCAGGGTTCGTGATGCTGGTCGCAACGGGCTGGAACCCGCCGCCCGCCGGACCCGTAGCAAACACCCGGTCCGTCGTCAGGCGTTGATAACTTGCCAGCAGTGTGACTTTGGACCAAGCCTGTTCGGCCCGGAACGCCGACGTCGCGAAGCGCGAGGTGCGGCGATTGTCCGGATCGTCGCGTCCTGGAATGTAGGTCGCATTGCCGTAATTCACCGGCCGTCCCGCGTTCAGGTTCAACACCTGGTCGGGAGACAGCGGAATGCCCGTGACGATTCCTGTCGCCGGAAAGTTGGCCGCGGGAATGCCGCTCGTGGTGGGACTGACGTTGTTCTGCGCGAAGTCATCCGAACCATAGAAGCGGCCTGTCAGTTTCAGACTCGGCGTCAAGTCATAGCGCAGGAAGGCCTGCCCGCCCGTGGACCGCATACGGTCATTGGTGTCGACGCCGGACAAGACATTGACGTGCGAGAATCCGCCGCTGTAGGTGAGCCGGTTCTTGAGCCACCCGCCCGCGACCGTCGCGCGGCCGCGCAGGAATCCCATCCCACCGCCTTCAGCCTGCAACTGACCGTGCATCGGCGACCCGCCGGGGTCCGTCACCATATTCACTGCTCCACCCACCGCATTGCTGCCGTACAGCGACGATCCAGAGCCGCGCAGGACCTCGACCCGGCTGGCATTGACGAAGTTCAGGTTGGAGACAAACGAACTGGCATCGCCTTGGGTCGTGGAAGGGTCGCGAAAACGCATCCCGTCAATTAGAATGGCCGTCGCGTCGGGACGCAAACCGCGAACGCGAATCTGAGTGAGTTGACCAAGGCCACCCGAGTTCCGAATTTGGACGCCGGGGGTACTGCGCAGGATCTCAGCCAAGGAGAACTCGTTTCGGGCCTCAATCTCCGCGGCGTCGATCACCGTAATCGCCTTGGTGGTTTGGTCGATGCTTTGGGGAGCCCCTGAATCGGTAACGACCACGGAGCCGCTCAGTCCGGCCAAGTCGAGCCGGAAGTTCTCTTCGCGAGTGGGTTGATCCAGCCGGAAGGATCGGCTGCTACGCCGGAATCCAGGGGCATCCACCTGCACCAGAATGCTGCCCGAGTTCAACTGAGGAAAACGAAAGGCGCCAGTCGGGCCGGTCACCACGGACGCCGGGGTCTGGCTGCCATTTAGGTAGGCATCTACCCGAGCGCCGGGAATCCCCGCGCCCTGTGGATCGGCAATCCTGCCGGAAAGCACAACCTGCGCGTTGAGGGTGCCGATTGTGGCCAGGATGAAACAATTTAGTAAGAGTAAATGACGCATGGAGTGTTGCTGAACGGTTGGCGATTTCAGCTTAGCAAAAGTCTAAATTGAATGCTACTGAAAATGTGCGGCGAACGTTCAACACCAGAGCGACCTAGCTGTAGCCTGTTGATTCTAAACACCCGGGGGGATAAACATCCCGCAAGTTGTTGATTTTTCGATAGTTAGTAGATAACTGCGAACGACCCAGAATCCAAACTCCCTGATATCCTATTGATTCAATTGGATTTACTATTTAGTCGGACTAAGTTTCCTGACGGGGGAAAGTGGCCAAATGGGCGCAAAAAAAGCCCGCCCCTCGGTGGGCGGGCTTTTTCTTCGGGACTTAGCCAATCTACAGGGCGGACTGGGCGGCTGCAAGCGCCGCGTCATAGTCCGGATGATCCGCGACTTCCTTCACGTACTCAACGTGCTTGATCGTGTTGTCTTTACCGACGACGAAGATAGCCCGCGACTCCATCCGCCATTCCTTGATCAAAGTGCCATAAGACTCGCCAAAGCTGCCGGACTTGTGGTCCGAGAGCATTTTCACCTTGTCGACGCCCATGGCTGTGCACCAGCGATTCTGGGCGAAGGGCAGATCCATGCTGATCGTGTACATTTCCACCCCAGGCAACTTCCCGGCCTCATCGTTGAAACGCTTGGTCTGCGCGTCGCAAACCGGCGTGTCGAGGCTGGGAACCACACTGAAAACGCGTACCCCGGAACCCGTACCCGCAAGGGTAACGGGCTGCATCGAACCACTGACCAATTCAAAATCTGGGGCGGGCTGGCCGGCCGCTAACTCCGGACCCACCAAAGTGAGCGGACTGCCCTTAAACGTAGTTCCACCTGGACGTTCCATGAATTCTGATATCTCCTTAAGATCTCGCAGGACTGCAAGGCCCAGTCTAGCAAGCTTGGTTTCCGAGTAGGATAGGGGCATGAGGAGCCTGCTGGCGATGATGGCCGCGTTGGCTGGGGAAGTCCCGGCTCAGGACCAGCCGACACCCACCTTCGGGACAACTGTAGTGAGTTCCTCCGGCTTTCGTGGCCAGATCTACCACCTCAAGCCGGACACCGATCTTCTTCCCCGCCTCGACAAAATGCGTTCCGTCGGAGCCATCTACACTACCGTAATCAATGTCCCGCTCCAAGCTTTTCAACAGGGGTTTCCCGGAGTCACGGACCGCTTCGAATGGTTTGCAATCCTCTACAGCGGCCGGATCTGGGTGGAGAAGGAAGGCCGTTACGTTTTCAGTCTATTGTCCGATGATGGGTCGTGGCTCAAGATTGACAAGAAAATGATCGTCGATAACGATGGCATCCATTCTCCCAGCAAGCTAGAAGGCAGTGCGGTGCTAACCCGCGGGGTACACCAACTCGAGATCGCCTACTTCCAAGGACCGCGCTTTCACGTGGCCTTGGAACTGGGCGTCATCCCGCCCGGGGAGGGGTGGCGATTGCTGAACACCGATGACTTCCCAGCCCCGGCCGGCTCCGCTCTCGTCCCCGGTAAGATTCGCGGCATTAGAGCCGGGTCGAACCTGCCTGAAGTAGGTCCGACAATCCCTCGCCGCTGGTAACCGGCAGTTGGCACGTGAAATTTTGGCAGACATAGGCGGTTGGCTTCCCGTCGATTGCCGGCATCTGCACCGGTGCCCACTCGGCCCGCAGGATGCTTTGGAACGGTGCGAACGGCTGTCGGGCCAAGCTCAACAGTGTGGCGTCGTGCGGACCGGCAAAAACCACCTGACGATGCGGCGTCCGCGCCGTCAGTAAAGCCACCAGCATCTGCGGCAATGTCCCTGCGGCGAGTGTCAACCGGGGCGTAAACGCCTGGAACAGCCGCTCAGCCGCCTCCTGATAGCGGACCTCCCCCGTTAGGGCGTGCAGAGTTACCAGCGCCGAAGCCGCCGCCGAGTTGCCGCTCGGTTCGGCACCGTCGTAGTCGTCCTTAATGCGAAGGATCAGGTCACTTTCCGCCCCGGTCGTGGAATAGAATCCGCCGTGGGCCTCGTCTTCAAACAAATCGATCAAGTCCTCGGCAAGGGTACGCGCTAAGGTGAGATGACGCGGATCGAAGTCCGCCTGATGCAGGTCCAGCAGGGCTTGCAGGAAGCAGGCATAGTCATCCAGAAATCCTGGAATGGCGGCGGCCCCCTGCCGGTAGCGCCGCAGCAGGACTCCGTCACTCATCAACAACTGGTTCTTCAGAAACGCCGCCGCCCGCTGAGCCGCCACCAGGTAGCGGGGTTCGTCCAACACTGCCGCGCCCCGCGCAAAGGCCGAGATCATCAGGCCATTCCACGCCGTCAGGATCTTGTCATCCAGTCCCGGACGCACCCGCTTCTTGCGCGCCTCCATCAGCTTGGCCCGGGCATCATCGAAAGTCGTGGTCAGTTCGTCGACGCGCACGCCGAAGCGCTGCGACGTCTCCGGAATCGACCGAGACTCGTAGAGAATGTTGTGCCGGAGAAACTGCTGGTGCGGATCTTCGTGGACATTACCGTTGGGCGCACAACCGTAGCGGTAGGCGAACCAGGTCATCGCCTTCTCGCCGATCAGATTGGCGATCTCGTCGTAGGTCCAGACGTAGAACGCACCCTCGCGCTTGTGGCCTGCCTTTAGCGGGTCTTCGCTGTCGGCGTCCTCCGCGGAGTAGAACCCGCCCGCCGGATCCGTCATATCGCGCAAAACGTAATCGAAAATGCTACGCGCGACCGCCGCATACCGGGGTTCGCGGGTCACCTGAAAGGCCTCCAGATAGCTCACCGCCAACTGGGCCTGATCGTAGAGCATCTTCTCGAAGTGGGGAACGAACCACTGCGCGTCCACCGAGTAACGATGGAAGCCGCCGCCCATCTGGTCATTCATCCCGCCCCGCGCCATCTCGTCCAGCGTCTTCGTCACCATCTCGAGGGCTTCGTCATTGCCGGTGAGGTGATGATGTCGCAGCAGAAAGTTGTAGACCACCGGCCGGGGGAACTTCGGCTGACGGCCGAAGCCGCCCAGGCGGCTGTCGAAAGTGCCCTTCAACTGTTCAAACAGCGTCTCGCTTAGTTTCTGAGGGTCCAGCATCTCTTCGCCGAGGGCGCGCACCTCAGAGTACTTCCGCAGTTCCGACAAAACCGCTTCGCCTGAGTCCAGAATCTTCTGCCGATCGCCGGCCCAGGCCGCAGCCAGATGCTGCAGGATCGTCCCGAAACCGGGCCGTCCGTTTCTGTCTCCCGGCGTATAGTAGGTCCCGCCAAAGAACGGCTTCAGTTCTGGCGTCAGAAACACTGACATCGGCCACCCCCCGCCTCCCGTAGTGGCCTGGACGAACATCATGTAGATACGGTCAATGTCGGGCCGCTCCTCGCGGTCCACCTTCACGGGCACGAAATGCTGATTCAGCAGGCTGGCGATCGCTTCATTCTCGAAACTCTCATGCTCCATCACGTGGCACCAGTGGCAGGTGGAGTATCCAATCGACAGGAAGATGGGTTTATCCTCTGCCTTGGCTTTCTCGAAGGCTTCTTCACCCCACGGGAACCAGTCGACTGGATTGTTGGCGTGTTGCAAGAGATAGGGGCTAGCCTCGTGGGCGAGTCGATTAGGCATGAAGTGAGTTGGATGCGGGCCGGTCCACCCCGGACTCGCCCGCTTGCCGATTGATTCCGTACAGGACCGTCCCAATAGCGAACAGTTGGAGAAGAAAGATTGCCGCCTAACCGATTGATTCGGTTCAACGTCTGATGTGGCATGGCATGTGCACTGGTGTTCCTGAGAGCAACATGGACAAACCGCGCGAAGGCATTGCCAAGAAGAAAATGATCCGCCGCATCATCATGGGCGTCGTGGGCCTCGCCGCGATCGGTTCCGCCACATACATGCTTGGCAATCTGAAGCCTGCCGCCCCAACGGTAGAGGCCGCCACACTTTGGCCGGATACGGTTAAGCGCGGACCCATGCTCCGTCAGGTGCGTGGACTGGGCACCCTGGTTCCAGAGGAAGTGATGCAGGTCCCGGCAAACTCCGAGGGCCGAGTCGAGAAGCGGCACTTCCTTCCAGGCGTCAAGGTGACAGCCGACACGGTTCTCCTCGAACTCTCGAACCCCGAACTCCAACTTTCGATGGTCGACGCCGAGTGGCAACTGAAGTCCGGCGAAGCCACCTACACCGACCTCAAGGTGCGCCTGGAGAGCCAGCGACTCGAACAAAAGGCGAAAGCTGCTCAGGTGAAGAGCGAATTCGTTCAGGCCAAGCTCAAGAGTGACCGGGAATACGAATTGGCCAAGAACGGCCTTGCGGCCGACCTGAACGTCCGCTTGGCCAAAGCCACGGCCGAAGAGCTGGGCGAGCGCTACGAGGTGGAACAGCAGCGGCTGGCCAACATGGGCGAAATGATCGAGGCGCAGTTGCAGGGCCAGAAAGTCGAGATCGAGAAGCGTCGGGCCGCTTACAACTTGAAGAAACTACAGGTTGACCAGCTTAAGGTTCGCGCCGGAACCACCGGCGTGCTTCAGACCGTCGCCGTCGAAATTGGTCAGAAAGTGGCTGCCGGCACGATCTTGGCTCGAGTCGTCCAACCCTGGAAGCTAAAGGCTGAGTTGAAGATCGCCGAGACGCAAGCGAAGGACATCCTGATCGGGCAACCGGCCCAGATCGACACCCGCAATGGAATCGTGAACGGCAGTGTGATGCGTATTGACCCGGCGGTGGTCAACGGCACCGTCACCGTGGACGTCCGCATCGAAGGTACGCTGCCTCCCGGCGCGCGTCCCGACCTCAGCGTTGACGGAACGATCGAACTTGAGAAGCTTTCAGACGTACTGTATGTAGGCCGTCCTGTGTTCGGCCAGAAGAACAGCACCGTCGGACTCTTTAAACTGACGCCTGACGGCAAAGAAGCCAACCGTGTCCAGGTCCAGTTTGGCCGGGATTCGGTCAACCAGATCGAGATCGTTAAGGGTCTGTCCATTGGGGACAAAGTCATCCTCTCGGACATGTCCAACTGGGATGCGCACCAGAGAATCAGACTCAACTAGAACAAATCAAAGGTAAAGAGGGAAACGAATCGCATGGCCGAATCATTGATCAAACTCGAGGGAGTCACCAAAGTCTTCCTCACTGACGAAGTCGAGACCCACGCTCTCGCCGGCATCCATCTCGAGATTCAAAAAGGCGAGTATCTGTCGATCGGCGGCCCGTCCGGGTGCGGCAAGTCCACCTTGTTGGCCATCCTGGGCCTCCTCGATACTCCCTCGAACGGAACGTATACGCTCAATTCGCGCGCCGTCCAAAGCCTCAAAATGAGCGAACGCGCGCGCATTCGCAATCGCGAGATCGGCTTTATCTTCCAGGCCTTTAACCTGATCGGCGACCTCACCGTCTACGAGAACGTGGAACTGCCGCTCACCTACCGCGGGATGGGCTCCGCCGAGCGCAAGAAGCGCGTGCATGAGGCCCTTGAACGCGTCGGCATGTCGCACCGCGTGAAGCACTACCCGTCGCAGCTTTCGGGCGGTCAACAGCAGCGTGTCGCGGTCGCCCGCGCCCTGGGCGGCGAACCCTCCATCCTGCTTGCTGACGAACCCACCGGCAATCTTGACTCCCAAAACGGAGAAGCCGTCATGGACCTCCTCCGCGACCTCCACCGCCAGGGCGCCACCATCTGCATGGTCACCCATGACCCTCGCTACGAAACCTACGCCGACCGCACCATCCGCCTCTTCGACGGCCGCATCGTCGAGGAAAGCGCCCCCCAGCGCCTCGCCGCTCATTAGAAGCACGCCCGGTCGAAACTCCTGGCGCTATAATGGAGTTCAGGGTCCCTGGCGGCATGACGAACGAAGAACATCGCGCGCAGATTGAAGCGGAAATCGCAGCGCTGAAGCAAGAGGGTGTCCAGTTGCGAAACGACCTCACTCGCAACATGAATGCGTTGACCCTCAAGGTCGACATCGTCGCCAGCGAACTGAAAGAGAGCCAACAGCAACTTACCGCCAACGTAAACCAATTGGTCGGAACGGTATCTAAGCTCGCGGACTTCATCAAGCAAGTTGCCGCCCTCCAAATCGACCAGGACGGCCGTATCCGACGCCTGGAATCCCAGCCGCCCCCTAACACCTAACGAATCGCTCCGCTAAGCACCCGGCAGTGATAAACTAACGGGCGCAATGCGCAAACGAATTCTCCAAACCAGCTTCGCCCTGGCCATCGCCACCGTCGCGCTCATGGCCTATGCCCGCTACTCGACGCGCGAAACCATGGCCCTGGCGGCCACCCATTTCCTCAATTCCCTAACCGACGAGCAAAAGGCCAAAACCGTCGTCAAACTCACCCCGGGCGACCAGGAGCTGTCTTTCTGGCACTACGTACCCACCGAGAACCTGATGACCACCGCGAAGCGTGGACGCCTCGGCCTCACCATCTCGGAAATGACCGCCCCACAGCGACACCTGCTGCACTCGCTCCTCAGTTCCGCACTGAGCCAGCGCGGCTACTCGAAGGCCGTCAACATCATGAGCCTCGACGATATCTTGCGCATTCAGGAGAAGGACACTACCGGCCGCCGCAACTCCGACAAGTACTTCCTTACCCTCTTCGGACAGCCTAGCGAAACTGAGCCCTGGGGCATGCGCTTCGAAGGCCACCACCTGAGCCTCCACTTCACCGTCGTGAAGGGTAAGATCTCCGGCAGCCCCACTTTCCTTGGCACCAATCCAGCCGAAGTTCGCGAAGGACCGCGCAAAGGCCTTCGGGTCCTCGGCATTGAAGAGGAAATGGGCCGCGACCTCTACAAGTCCCTCACCCCGGAGCAGCGGAAGGTAGCTCTCGTCGCCGAAAAGGCCTACAACGACATCCTCACGGAAGCCAGCCGCAAGGCCGCCCTCAACGGTCAGCCCTCAGGCCTTCCGGCCTCCAAGCTGAACGCCAAACAGAAGGTCATGCTGCAGACTTTGCTCGAAGAGTACGCGAACAACCTGCCGGAAGACCTCGCCGCCGTCCGCTTGCAGCAAATCAAGACCGCCGGCAACAGTCTGCACTTCGCCTGGGCTGGCCAGGCCGAGCGCGGCGAACCTCACTACTACCGCGTGCAGGCTGACACCTTCCTGGTGGAATACGACAACGTCCAGAACGGTGCCAATCACGTTCATAGCGTTTGGCGTGACTTGAAGGGCGACTTCGGCGAAGACCTTCTTGCCGCTCATTACGCGGCCAATCCGCACCGCTAGCCTCAATTCGCCGCTATGCGCGTTTCGCGCTAAGGTCGTGCTAGATTTTGATAGGGATCTTCGGATCCCTTTCCTCGCTTCAGAGATGCATGTCGGTTCAACTTTTCTTACACGGTAAATTGCTGGGCATCGAACCGTTCCTTTTCGGAAGCGGTCCGAGGGCTGAAGTTCTGCTGGGACGCTCACGTTGGGTGACGCTCCTGTCGGAAGTGTTGCCCCGTGCGCTGCTGCGCCAAATGAACCTCTCGCCGCTGCTGCTTGGCACGGTTGGAGGCGGCGAGTTTCTTGTCGTCCTCCCTTCGGAGATGCGTGAAGACGCCGAGACGTTCCTCGCCAAAGCCGCCGATGAAATCACCTCGATGTCCGCCGGAGACCTCAAGCTCGTCTGGACCGCCACTGAGAACCTCGGTGACTGGTCAATCGTCCGTAAGCGCCTTACCGACGGCATGACCGCTCGACGCGGCGCCCCCGGCCTGCCCTCCGACAATGCTTTTGCCGCCTTCGATGCCGAACCGCTCGAGGCCGCTCAGGAAGAGTTCGCCGCCCTTGAGGCTGGTCTCCGCGAAGCTACCGCCGTTTCCTGGTCCGCCGCCCAACCCGGCCACATCAAGGCCGGCACCGAAGGCGACTTCTCCTGGAGCTTCAGCGCCCCGCCCCCCGAAGGCCTTCATCTCGCCATCCACACGGCTGACCTGCCGCCGCGCACTCGCCTCGGAGTCCTCCGCGGTGACGTTGACAACTTCGGCGCGCGCCTGCGCCGCATCGACACCGTCGATGAGCACATCCGCCTGTCCCACCTTTACAAGGACTTCTTTGCCGGTGAACTCCAGGTCCTGATCGCTTCCCTGCCCGACCTCGCCGGCCGTGTCACCATCCTGCATTCCGGCGGCGACGACTTCGCCGTCTACGGCGCATGGGACTCGCTCATCATCCTGGCCCGTGAGATCCAACGCGTCTTCGGCCTGCTCACCCAGCATCATCTGCAGGACCTGGTTGGTCCAGAGGGCAAAACCATCACCATGGCCCTCGTCGTTGCCGCGCCCGGCCAACAAGCCAACCTGGCCGCTCTTTACGAAGAGTCCAGCCGCAAGCTGGAACTGGCCAAGACCGGCCTGAATGATAGTTTTTACCTCTTTGGCCGCAGCATCGAATGGAAGCAGTTACCCGACGCGGAAGAGCTGCAGAAGCAGCTCACGCGTCTCGTCGACGAGTTCGATTGCTCCCCTCAGTTTTTGAATGAACTCCGCGGCTTCTATCGCGAAGGAACCAACGCCGCCACTCGCCGGCGGGCCGTTCGCTTCGATCGGCCCTGGCGCTTCCATCGGCGCCTGCAGCAAGTACTCGAACCTCCCCAGTTGGGGCGACGCCGGGAGCGCGATTTCGAACGCCTCTGCCAGGCGGTTATCTCTGAATTTATCGGTAAACAGGCTGGCCAAGCCCGCTTACGCCCCACCGGGCGTGTCGCGCTCGAATGGGCCCAGTTGAGCCTGCAAGCCAGCAAGTAATTGACGAAGGACGCATCATATGGCTGAAGAAGTCGAAAGCACGACACCCGATCCAATTCCTCAGGCTGAAACACCCGCGCCAGCGCCCGAATCAGCGCCTGAACCGGCGGCCGCTCCTGAACCCGCCGCCTCTGTCGAACCCGCCGCGGAGATTAAACCGGCGGCCGACACCAAACCGGCAGTCGACCTGAGCAAGCTTGAGCAGAAGAATCGCGAAAATCGCGGACCTCGTCCCGACCGGAACACCCGCCCCGACTTCCGCGGACCCAAACTCGAGGCTCCCGCCCGCGAAGGGCGCCCCGACGGCCGTGGTCCCGGCGGTGGCCCTGGTGGCGATCGCGGCGGCCCCGGCGGCAACCGTGGTCCCCGTCCCGACGGCCGTGGTGGCCCGGGCGGCGGCCCTGGTGGCGACCGTGGTCCGCGCCGTGACGAAGGCCGACGCGATGATCGCCGTGGCGGTCCGCCCGAAGGTATCGAGCTCGAAAAGCTCATCGCCGACTCGCTCTATCTCGACAATCAGGCGCACAACGTCGTCGTTCGCCTTGGCTTAATGGACTCGGGAACCAAGAGCCAACTGCGCCGCCTTTACAATGCCGTCCGTCGCGCCACCCGTGCGCCGGAGACCGAGCGCCAGCACGAGTTCGTTATGTTGCGCGCCCGGCTGGCCTACACCATCGCCCGCCACTCGCTGCGCAGCCTCGACACGATCGAGCGCCTGCTGCTGCAAGTTACCCGCAAGAACGACGCGAAGGGCTATGAGCGCTTCCGCGATCTGTTTGAAGCCATCGTCGCCTACAACGAGTAGTTGGAAAGAAAAGCCATGAGTTCTCATACCGCGCAAACTGAATTGAAGTTCCTGGGCAAGTTGCTCGTTGACGCCGAACTGCACTGCGAAACGGGCTTGCACATTGGGGCCGGCAAAGGCTCCCTTGAGATCGGCGGCGCCGACAATCCGGTCGTCAAAGACGCCTTCGGGCGCCCCTACGTCCCCGGCAGTTCGCTCCGTGGACGCCTGCGCTCACTTCTTGAGCAGGCCACCGGCAATGCCGTTCCCTCTGAACTCGCCTACCTCACTCGCCGCAAGGGTGTCGAAGTTCGCGTTCACCAAAGCGACCGCCCCGACGACGAGATCTGCCTGTTGTTCGGCCGCCATCCCGGCCGGCTGGAACGCGTACAGGGCGAAGCTCTCGATGGCGGGGCCGTCACTCCCGCCCGCCTTACCGTCTATGACTCGCCGCTGGTGCCCGAGAGCATCACCCCCGCCATGCGCGAGTATCTGGATGACGAGTTGACCGAAGTAAAAAGTGAGACGGCGGTGGACCGCATCACGGCCCAATCGAACTCCCGCACCCTCGAGCGTGTCCCGGCCGGCGCCAGATTCACCGTCCGCATGGTCCTCGACGTTCTGTGCCCCGAAGATCGCGAACTGACGGCGCAGGTGCTAATGGCCATGCGACTGCTGGAAGACGATGCCCTCGGCGGCGGCGGCGCGCGTGGCAGCGGCCGCGTTCGTTTCGCCAACGTGAAACTCACTTGGCGCAACAAAGCCTACTACTCGGGTGGCGCGGAAACCACGGTCGCCTCCGCCGCGACGCTGGCTGAACTCCAAGCGGCCAATCTGACGGACGCGTTGACTGACTAGCGCATGGCGAGCCGACCCGGCATTCTCGTAAAGTTTCGACCCGCTGGCCCCTGGCGCTTCGGGCCTGACGACGGCGCGCGCGATCGCGCCGAAGTCGTTGGCCATAGCGACCTGGTCTACGCCGCGCTGTGCCAAGCCATGGCCCACATCGGTGACTTGCCTGCCTGGCTCGCCGCGACAGCGGAGGCCCCGGCTTCCGCCGTGCGCTTCACATCGCTGTTCCCTTTTCAAGGGCGTGTACTCTTCGCTCCGCCCCCTGCCAATCTTTGGCCGCCGCCCTCGCAGCGTCTGCGCTTCAAGGGTGCGAGGTTTGCCCCCCTCAGCCTGCTTCAGGAACTGGCCGCCGAACGGCCCGTCCGCGAGGAACGCTGGGAAGTGGACGCCGAATCTTCTTGCGTCATTCCCTCCGGCGGCGATTCGCCCTTTCGCATGGTCACTCGCACCGCGGCGGGGGTTGACCGGCTAACCGGCGCGTCCCAAGCTCATCGCACCGCGGGCGTCGAATTTGGCCCCGGTGCCGGCTTATGGTGCTGGGTGGAGTTCGATTCGGCCGAAGCACAGGAGCGCTGGCTGACCGAGTTGAAGACAGCCTTCCGTTGGCTTGGCGATACCGGCTTGGGCGGAGAGCGAACGCGCGGCTGGGGTCGCAGCGAAAGCGTCGAGTTTAGTGAATCGGACACCGCCACGCTGCTCTTGGGAACTGATGCTCCGGCAGACAGTGGCGCCTTCTGGCTACTTTCTCTCTACAGCCCGGCTGCGGACGATACAGTCGATTGGTCCAGAGGCGAGTACTCCCTCGTCACACGCCAGGGACGGATCGATGGCGCGGGCAGCTTAAAGCGTTCGGCTCGCGTGGTTAGCGAGGGTTCGGTGTTGGTCGCCGGTTCGCTCCCGGTCGGAGCCGCCGTGGATGTGGCACCTGCGGGCCACCCGCATCCTGTTTATCGCGCCGGCTTTGCCGTCGCCGTTCCGGTGCCGTGGAAAGAAGTGGTGGACCGGCCTCTCGCGCTGCTGGACGACGTGGTGATCGTTCCCACGGAAAGTGAGACTCCAGCTTAAATGCAGTACGAAGTAAAGGTCTTAACCCCCGTGCTCGTCGGCGATGGCGAGCGCCTTTCGCCCATCGACTACATGGTGTGGAAGGACCAGGTAAACGTTCTCGATCAGAAGCGCATCTTCAAGCTACTCTCCAAGGGGCCGCGTTTTGATGGCTACCTGGAACAGTTGTTGCGCTCGGAAAAGCTCGATTTCGCCAGTTGGGGCGGGTTTGCGCAAAACTATGCCGGACGGCGCATTGCTTTTGAGTCTTCTGGCGTCGCGCAGATTATCGAACGGACTCGCGCCGAGAACTGCCACATCCCCACCTTTGCGAACTCGCCATCCGGACACTACCTGCCGGCCACCGCGATCAAAGGCGCACTGCGAACCGCGGTCCTGCACCGGCTGTGGGCCGAACGCCAGGAAAAAATCTACGCTTCCACTCTGGAGCAACTGAATAGTGACCGTCCTCCGCGCCGCCCCGCTGAGATGCATGAAGAGCGATCGCTCGGCGGCGGTGGCACCAACCGTCTGCGCGCGCTTCACATTGCCGACTCGAAGCCCGTCGCCACCTCCGACTTCCGGGTCTTCCTGGTTCGGACCTCCACCCTGGTTGGGCGCGGTAATTCTCTCGAACTCGGCTGGAAACTCGCCGGCTCCGGCGCGGTGGAAGACCGCCGCCGCGACGATTCCGCGGCTTTCTTCTGCGAGATGGCAGCTCCCGGAACGACGTTCGGCGGTCATATCTGGGAACCGGCCTTTCTTCAGGAGGAGGCAATCCGTCCCGAGTTACGCTGGCGCGATCCCTACACGGCCAAGTGGCAAATCGAAGCTGCGAATCAATGGGCTGAAAGCGTCCTAAAACTGCAGGCCGCCTATGCGGAGCGTGCGAAGTTGTTGCCGCTCCAGCAGTCGGTCGCCGGTCTGCTGCGCTACCTCGAACGAGTTCGCGAACAACCGAACCGCTGTTTGCTCTGTATCGGTTGGGGTGGCGGCCTTCTCGGCAAAGTGGCCACGGGCGAGTCAGAATCGGAGAACGCGCGCAAAATTTTCGGAAAGCTTCCCTATTATGC
>JALHNI010000068.1:3109-34557 GCA_022843605.1 Bryobacter sp. | reverse complement strand
GGTAGTCATAGGCCGCGTTTGCGTAGGGCAGGCGTTTAATCCAAGGCTGGCAACCCCACACCATGGCCCAGTCCTTGCCGTCGGCCGGAGTGAAGATGTGATAGTTCTGCGCGTGCACGCCGTGGAAGGTAAAGTGCGCTTCCTCCGGGCTATAGCCCTTGAGCGGATGCATTTGCTTGATGAAGGGTCCGCCGGAGAGGTCGCCGTCGACGACGACTTCAAAGATATCGTTGTGCAGGTCAGGATGGCGGAAGTCCCAATAGTTGTCAGACGCCTCGTAGAGGAAATAGAGCCGGTTCAGGCCCTTCACCCAGCCGACCTTCACCTTCACGTCGAGGTCCTTGCGGTCCATGGGTGTCTGGTTGACGGTGTCCTTCAGTTGATCGATACCGATGGCGTAGCTTTCGGGAACGATGGCCCAGTCATCCGTCTTGGCATCGATGCGCGGAATCTGGTTCGCGGGAAACTGGAAGACCTGGAAGGTCACGTCGGGGCGCTCCAGGGCCGCCAATCGAAGGGCGATGAACAGCAGGCAACCGCAGAGTCGCATATAGGTCAAAGTTTATCGCGCACCGGGCGCTTCTCCCAGAACAACCACAATAAACCGGCCGCGATGATGGCCGGCCAGGCGCCCACTTGAAAAGCGATGTCGTAGGAACCGGTGCGGTCCACATGGGCGCCGAGCGGCCGCTGCAGGCTGGAGGGCACCACCCAGGCAAAGAAGGTCAGCACGCCCGTGACCAAGCCAATCCGCAACGACGAGAGGTCTTGCGTGAAGGCGTAATAGCAGGGAAAGACGCCCAGGCTGCCGGCCGCGACCAGCATCATGACGCCGATAGCCGCCTGGCGCGCCGTCAGGCCGGGAATCGCAATCTCTCCACGGCTCAGCTCCGGCACGAACATGGCCAGCATCATCAGCAAGGCGCAGAACGTAAATACGACGCGACGCGAGTTCAACACGCTGTAGCCACGCGCGTGCAGCCAGACGGTGGCCGCACCGGCCGACAGGCAGCCGAGGTCAGTCATGATGTAGTAGCCCGGCAGAATGCGCCCCAGGGTTTCGGCCTCGGTGAACGCCAGGCCTTTAGGGTCCTGAAAGACGAGTGGCAGCCAAACCCGAAAAATGTGCCAGGTTCCGTTGATCGACGAGACCACGAAAGCCAGCATCCAGAAGCGCCGGTCAACGAGCAGTTCCTTGAGACCGCTCAACCAGGGCCCTCGTTCAGTCGGTCCCTTGGGCTCTAGTCTTACGCCGCGCATCGTCACGATCCAGGCGATGACCCACAGCATTCCGACGGCTCCGATGACAATGAAGGGCAACCGCCAACTGCCGGGTGCATCGGTGAGCATGGCGCCAACGATGATGGGAGTGACGATGGCGCCGATGGAGACGCCGCTCTGTAGCACGCTGTTGCCCATCGCCCAATCCTTGGGCGGAAGCAGCCGCTGAGTCGTTTGGAGTGCGCAAGGCCAGTGGCCGCTCTCAAAGAAGCCCAGCATCGTGCGGAAAAACAGGAGCGCGGCGAAGCCCGATCCGAAGCCGGTGAGCATGCCGGCCGCGGACCACAGCAGCAGCACGATGGGATACAGCCAGCGGGCGCTAACGCGATCCACCAGGATGCCGAAGAGGATCGCGCCGAGCGCGAAGGCATAGCCGAAGTACTGCTCCACCATGCCGTATTGCGCTTTGCTGAGGCCGAATTCGTCAATGACGCGGCGCGAGACGCTCGCCAGGGTGACGCGGTCCATGTAGTTGATGGTGCTCGCGCAGAGGAGCAGTCCGCAGATCCACCATTTGTTTGGGGAACCCATCAGGACCAGCTTTGGCCATTCCAATTCTCAACCTGGGTGAGGAAGCGCTCGACGCCGCCCGCAAAGGCGGAAAACAGTTGCTCTCCCTTTTCGGCGGTGGCGTGCTCGGGGGAACCGATGTGCCCAGGCACCGTGCGATCCTTCGTGATCCAGCCGCGATAAGCGGGCTCAAAACCGAAGCCGAAGGGAACGGTCTCGAGTTGGGCGGGGTCGCCGACCACCAGTTGGGGAGCCAGTTGCAGAATCATGGAAGTTTCCCATTCGCAAGCGTGGCCCATCTCCCGTTGAACCAGTCCGGAAATCTCCTGCGTGGGCTGCGAAAAGTCCCAGTAGGTGGCGAAGAGCAAAAGCAGGTCGGCGCGGTCACGATGTGCCTGGCGCAACTCGAAGACAGCTTGCTTTCCGGGCGTCACGTTGCCGCCATGGCCATTCAAAAAGACGATCCGCTTGAAGCCATGGACGAGGAGGTTTTCGGCCAGTTCACGCAACAGGTCGAGATAGAGACGGGGAGCGGCGGAGAGGGTGCCCGGGAAATCGAGGTGATGGTGGGAATTGCCGAGCCATTGCAAAGGAGCGAACAACGCGCGCGGGCCAAGTCTGCTCTCCACACGGCGGACCACTTCACCCAGCAGCAGGCTGTCGGTGTAGACCGGAAGGTGGTGGCCGTGCTGTTCCACTGCGGCGACGGGAATGACGACGGGAAGGTTCTTATCCAGGGCGGCGATTGCGGGCCAGGCCAGGTCAGCCAGATACATTCAGTCAGCATACCCCCGATGTGGACGGACACCAAGAGGAAGGGCCGCACACTGACAGTGCGCAGCCCCTCTCATCGCGGTTCGATCAGAACCTGACGCGAAGTAACACCTGGCCGCGGCGTGACCCCGCCCGCAGGGCTTCGCCGAACAGAGCCGAATCTGCTACGTATAGAGGATATGCTGCGCTTCTTTGCCGTCGCTTGGCTGGCCGCCTTGCTCCTGCCCGCTCAGAATCTGGCCATGAAAAAGCATGTGCTGGCCAATGGAATGACGGTGATTATCCACGAAGATCACGACATCCCCAATGTCGCGCTCTACTTCTTTTACAAGGTCGGCTCGCGCAATGAGAAGCCCGGCACCACGGGAGTCTCTCACTTCTTTGAGCACATGATGTTCAACGGCGCGAAGAAGTACGGTCCCAAGCAGTTCGACATTGTGATGGAAGACAACGGCGGACGGAACAACGGCTACACAACGCGCGACGTCACGGCCTATCAGGACTGGTTTGCCAAGCCCGCGCTGAACCTGATCCTGGACATGGAAGCCGACCGTATCCGTGACCTCGCCTTCGACCCGAAGCTGGTGGAGAGCGAACGCGGCGTCGTCTACTCCGAGCGGCGGCTTTCGGTGGATAACTCGCCTGATGGCGCGCTCGACGAGCAACTGTGGGCCGCCGCCTTCACCGCGCACACTTATGCCTGGTCTCCCATCGGCTGGCCCTCCGACATCGAAGGCTGGACGATGGCCGACCTCAAAGAACACTTCAGCATGGGCTACGCGCCGAACAACTGCGTGCTGGTGATGTCCGGCGACGTCACCGAAGCGGAAGCCTTGGCCTTGGCGAAGAAGCACCTGGAGACGATCCCCCGCCGCGCCGGTCCGCCTCCCGTTCGCACGAAGGAGCCCGAGCAGAAAGGCGAACGCCGCGTCGTACTGAACCGGCCCGCCGAACTCCCGCTGCAGATGTTCGCCTTCCACGTGCCCGCGACGAGCCACGCCGACACTCCCGCCATCGAACTCCTCACCACGGTCCTCGCCCAAGGCCGGAGTTCGCGGCTGGAGCAGCGCCTGGTGGAACGCGAGCAACTCGCGCTGACCGTGCAGGCCTTCACCAATGAAGCAATTGACCCCACGCTGTGGAACTTCTACATCCAGCCCCGCGCCGGCATCAAGACCGAGCAGACCGAAGCCGCGCTCTACTCGGAGTTCGAGCGCGTCGCCAAGATGCCCGTCGATGACGCTCAGTTGCGCAAGGCCAAGTCGCAGTATCTGGCCAGTTTCTACCGGCAGATGAAAACTCTCGGCGGCAAGGCCGGACTGATTGGCGGCTTTGAGATCTTTCATGGCGACGCCGCCCGCCTGAATGATTGGCCGGCCAAGATCGAAAAACTCACCGCGGCCGACTTGCAGCGGGTTGCCAAGGCCTATCTCACCGAGCAGAATCGCACCGTGGCCACGCTGGTGCCTACGAAGGAATCCACCAAGGAATAACGATGCGCCTACTTCTCATCACCCTCCTCGTCGCGTCCTGTGCCGCCCAGGTGAAGCTGCCCCCGTACACGAAACACACGCTGCCCAACGGAGTCACGCTTCTGCTGATGCCGCGTTCCGAGTTGCCGCTCACCACGGTCACCGCCGTCTTCCGCGGCGGCGCCGAAGCGGAACCGGTGGCTGGCTTGGCTTCGGTCACTGCAGAATTGCTGGAGCGCGGCACGCCCACGAAGTCCACAGAGCAGATCGCCCTGGCCTTCGATTCGCTTGGGGCGACGCTCAACACGCGTGCCACCGACAGCACGGTCACCATCGCCACGGAGTTTCTCTCGCGCGACAGCAGCGCGGCTCTGCCCCTGCTCGCCGAACTCGTCCAGCAGCCCACCTTTCCTGAAGACGAGGTGAAGAAGGTGCTGGCCCAGTATCTCGACGCAGCACGAGCCCTTCGGGACAACCCGCAAGCAGCCCTCGGCGTTGCTTACCGGCGCTTCTTTTACGGCCCCGGCCACCCTTATGCCCGGCCCCTCAGCGGCGACGAGAGTTCGCTGCCCAAGATTACCCGCGCCTCCATCGTCGACTTTCAGAAGCGCATGCTGGTCGGTCGCAACCTCACCGTCGTAGCCATCGGCAACTTCACCACTTCCGGATTGCTACCGCAACTCACCGCTGCTTTCGCTGCCCTTCCCGCGGGTACCGCCTACCAGCCGATCGCCGACCCCGGCATCGCCCGCGCGGCGAAGCCCCGGCTACTGCTGATCGACAAGCCGGATGCCACCCAGACCTACTTCTTCATCGGCCAGCCTGGCATCAAGCGTGGTGACGCCGATCAAGTGCCCCTGCAACTCGTCAACACCCTCTTCGGTGGTCGATTCACGTCCATGCTCAACGACGAGCTTCGTGTGAACACCGGACTCACCTACGGTGCCAACAGCCGTCTGGACCTGAATCGCCTGACCGGCGGCATCGCCATTTCTTCCTTCACCAAGACCGAAACCACCGAACGCACCATCGACCTCGCCCTCGGCTTGCTGAAGAAGCTCAACGAAACCGGCCTTGCCGCCAATGGCCTCAAATCCGCCAAGGCCTACACCAAAGGGCTTTTTCCCGCCGATCGCCTGGAAACCAACGAACAGCTCACACAAGTGCTCACCGAGATCGAACTCTATGGCCTGAATCGCGGTGAGATCGACGACCTGTTCTCGAAGATCGATTCCATCACGCTAGAGCGGGCGAACGCCGTGGCCAAAGCACGCTACCGCACCGACGGACTCGTGTTCGTTTTGCTCGGCAACGCCGCCAAGATTCGCGACTCCGTGAGGAAGTACGCGGCTGACTTCACCGAAATGCCGATCGCGAAGCTTGGCCTGGAGCCCTAAGCTTTCTCTGCTAACCTGACTCGCATGAGTCGCTTCTTGCTCCTGCTCTGCACCGCCACGCTCTTACAGGCTCAGGTTCCACCTCTCGACTGGGCCAAGATAGAAGCCGAAACCCTGAAGCATTTCACCGCCTTGGTGCAGATCAACAGCGCCGATCCGGGCGGTAGCGAGAAGCCGGTTGTCGACTATTTGAAGTCCGTTCTTGATCGCGAAGGGATTCCCAGCAAAGTGCTCGCCCTGCCCACGGCCCCGGGCCGCCCCAACATCGTCGCTCGCCTGAAGGGCAACGGCAAAAAGAAGCCGCTGCTGATTGTGGGCCATAGCGATACTGTTAACATTGATCCCAAGAAATGGACGCACCCCCCGTTCTCCGCCCATCGCGAAGGCGGCTATATCTATGGGCGCGGCACTGTGGATGACAAGGATAACCTGACCGCCGCGCTGATGGCGTTCATTCTGTTGAAGCGTCAGAACGTTCCGCTCGATCGTGACGTGATCTTTCTTTCGGAATCTGGCGAGGAAGGAGATACCGCGGTCGGAATCGCCTTTCTGGTGCGTGAGCACTACCCGGAGATCGACGCCGAGTATTGCCTGGCCGAGGGCGGCTCAGCAGTCCGCACCGATGGCCGCCTGCGCTTCGTCTCGGTGCAAACGACGGAGAAGCTTCCCTTCGGCGTGCGGTTAGTCGCCAACGGCGTGGCCGGCCATGGCTCGATGCCGCTGCGGACCAACGCCGTGGTGAAGATCGCGCAAGCCGTCTCCCGGATCGCCGCGTGGCAGCCGCCCATGCGCCTGAACGACACCACGCGGACTTACTTTGAACGGCTGGCTACGGTTTCCACTCCCGAAGAAAAGCAGCGTTACAACGGCCTATTGAACCCGGACAAGACCGATGCCATCCAGGAGTATCTCGCCGTCAACGAACCGCGCCATAACTCGATGATCCGCACTTCGGTCTCGCCGAACATCATCACCGCCGGGTATCGCATCAACGTCATACCGTCCGAAGCCGAAGCCACGCTCGATATCCGCGCATTGCCGGATGAGGACTTACCCAGATTACTTGAGACGATTAAGAGCATTGTTAACGATCCGGCCGTCAAAGTAATCCCGGCCAACCGCTCCGCCCGGCCCGGCGCCATGCCCTCGGCGCTCGATAACGAAGCTTTCCGCTCTATCGAAGCTGTCGCAAAGAAGTATTATCCAGGCGTCCCAACGCTACCCACCATGTCGACCGGCGCTACCGATATGGCCTTTCTCCGCGGCAAAGGCATGCAGTGCTACGGCATCGGCCCGATGATTGACTCCGAAGACGGCCCCAAGGGTTACGGTGCACACAGCGATCAGGAACGCATCCTGGAGTCGTCACTACAGACCTTCGTGAAATTCCACTACGACTTAGTCGAGCAACTGGCGGGTGCAAAATGATTCTTCCACTCTTACTCCTTTTCGCTGAGACCCATCAGGTTCAGCCCACCACTTACTATCACTCGTTCGACCATCGCCATCCGGTGCTGAAGCGGATTCAGCCCGGTGACAGCGTCGCCACCACCATGCTTGATGCCGGCGGCTATGATAAGAACGGCAAGAAAGGCTCGGACCGTGGCAATCCGTTGACCGGGCCCTTCTATGTCGAAGGCGCGGAGCCCGGCGACGCACTGGAGGTCCGCATCGATCGCTTGCGGATGAACCGGAACTACGGCTTCACGACTTATAGAATCGGGCTACACGCACTGACGCCGGAGTCCGTCGAAGGAATCTATCCGCGCAGTTACAAGCGTGGCGCGGTGGTACCGGAGCGGGAAGATATCGTCAAGTGGGACATTGACCTTCAGACGCGGCGGCTCAAGCTACGGGAACCCAAAAGCAGCGTCCATCCGATGGAGTTCGACGCGGTACCCATGTTGGGCTGCATCGGCCTTGCGGCGCCCGGGGTCTTCGGGCCTACGTCTGGCATTTCCGGCCCCTACGGCGGCAACATGGACTACAACCGCATCGGCGAAGGCACCACGGTGATCCTGCCGGTCTCGCACGCCGGAGGCTTGCTGTTCGTCGGCGATGCCCATGCATTGCAGGGCGATGGCGAGCCCAACGGCACCGGTGTCGAAACGACGATGGACATTACCGTCACCGTAACATTGCGTAAGAAGGCGGCGCTCAGCGGACCGCGAGTCGTCACGCCGGAGTACATTATCTCTGTCGGCAGCCAGCCCGAGTTCGTCTCGTCGCTCGACCGCTCGCTCCGTCTGGCGACTTCTGACATGATCGACTGGCTGGTAAAGGATTACAAAATGGAACCCTGGGCCGCGCACTTACTCGTTTCCTACCAGGGCCGCTACGACGTGGTGACAGTCGCCGGTTCGATGGCCTTGCGACTGCCGAAATCGGCACTACCCCGTTAGTCGGCGCGCAGTGTGGAAGCGGGGTTCACCGCCACGGCGCGCCTCGCGGGCCAGTAAGCGGCAGCGAGTCCGACGAAGGCTAGGGTGAGCCCGGAGAGCAGCCAACTCGATAGATCCCAGCCCCCCGGTTGAGTGTCGAGGACGATGAATTGGCTGATGGCGTAACTCATCGGCAGCACCATTACCCAGCTGGCTGCAATCGCTACTATTCCCCACTGCACCGCGGTTCGAGCCAAACGCCAGGGAGACGCGCCGAGCGCGGCCCGAATTCCCAGTTCCCGCGTCATCTCGAGGTACGTGGCGGACAAGCTTGCCGCCAAGCCAAACCCGACAATCAAGACCGAAATCCAGCCAAAGAGCGAAAGCAGCCAGGCCATCGTGCGACGGGCGAGTATCGACGCTTCTACTCGTTCGGTCAGCGGCCTCGGAGTCACACGTTGTAACTCCGGATCCACGCGCCAGATGGCCTCCGCCACCGCGCTCCGCAGTGAATCGGCAGGCAAACTTGACCGAAGAAAGTAAGTGAAACCCTCCAGCGCAATCTGCTCCGTCGAGATCACGATCTGAGGATCGGTCTCGAACGCCAAGTCACGATTCAGTGTGTTGCCAATTACGCCCACAATGGTGTGTTCTTCATAAGGTTTCATCGCGAAGCCATTGTAGAAACTCAACCGTAAGCGATGGCCAAGTGGATCGCGCAGATAGCGATCGGCAAAAGCCTGGTTCACGAGCGCCACGCGCGGCGTGCCCCAGCGGTCCTGGGGCTGGAAGCCGCGTCCGCGCAAGACGGGAATCCCCAGCAACGGCAGTAACTGGGCACTGGCCGCGCTGAAGCGCGCGGCCCGCTGTTCGTCGCGCGGCAGGTTTTCGTCATCCAACAGGAATCGTGTTCTGGCCGTGGTTACGGGCAGCGACATGCCCCCGCCGGCCATCGTGACGCCCGAAATTCGTCCCAACTCTTCGATGGCCCGGCGATGAAAGCCGATCATGCGTTCGTCACTGTTGTACTTCGACTCCGGAATGCCCACACCCGCCGCCAGCACCTGGTCGGTGCGAAAGCCTCGATCGGCGGCGAAGAGCGCCTGGACATTGCGCCAGACCAGAATGCCCGTATACGCCAGCACGCCGGTCAACGTAAGCTGGGCCACCGCCAAAGCGAGGCGGGTGCGCAGCGAGGATCGCCGAGTGGCCGTGCGCGCAGCCAGCGAACGCGCGCGAATTGTCAACAAAGGCAGGCCCGCGCTCAGAAGGCTTGCCGCCAGCGCAACCGCGGACAGGCCCAGCAACGTAGGGGGACTCAGCATCGCCGGACTCCAAACCTCGAAGCGGCCTAGTTCCGGTCCCAGCAAAGGCGAGGCGCGCAGGATCGCCAGCAGCGCCATGGCGCCGCCGATGCCGGTAGCGGCCGCGGCTATCCCCAGCACGACAGCCTGGGCCAGTTGCTCCACCACGACATTACGCAACGACGCACCCAACGTCAACTGGATGGCGGCATGGCGCTGCTGCTTCAGCCATTGCGCCAGCCAGATCCCGCTCGCATTGGCCATGGCCACCAGAACGAGCGTCCCCACGGCGGCCAGAAGCCAATCGAGCAGACGGAGGCGGTCGCCCATCAGGACTGAGGTTAGATCGCGAGCCACGAAAAGCAGTTCCGCATGAGTGCCAGGATGCTGCGCCGCTAAGGCGTGCGAACTCGCCTTCAGTTCCTCGGAAAACTGATGGACCGAGGCTCCGGGCCGAAGACGAGCAATCGCACCCAAGCCACCTGCGCCGCGTGCTCCCAGGTACTCGTCGCGATTCAGCGGGAGGTAGATATCGGCGTCCTCTCCCCGGTTTGGAAACGTGAACGACGCGGGCAACACGCCGGCGACCCGGTGCGGCACTGCATTGATCCAAATCACGCGGCCGGGCGCATCTGGAACACCACGCAGCAACCGCCGCCAACTCCGATGCGTCAGCCAGACCCAGTGCTGATTGCCGCTTTGTTCATGGCTCCGGCTGAGAGCGTCGCCAAGAGCTGGTTGAACGCCAAGGGTGGCGAAGAACTCGCCCGTCACCTGCTGCGACAGCACCACCTCGACATGTCCTTTGGGCTCAGTTTGCAGACCCCAGGTGCGCGGCAGGAAGACTGCGGCGGTCTCCACCGAGCCAGTGCGCAGGTCCTCGAGATCCTTCCAATTGAGGCCGCCAACCTGTCCCTTCTTCATGGTCTCGATCGCCACCAGGCGGCTCGCATCGGCATAGGGCATCTGGCGCAGAGGGCTTGCGATGGATAGCCACGCCCCGGCCAGGGACAGGGCGGCGCCCAGAACGGCAACAAACGCCAGCGACGTGGGCCAATCTTTCAGGCGTTGCCGCAAGGCAAAACTCAGAATCCGCATTCCCTTCAGCGTAGTCGATCAAGGCCAAATTTGATAACATCCAAGCCTCGCCGCATCGCCGCTGAGCGTGTCGGGAAACAAGGAGCATGCAGAAACCTGATGTACATACTTGGACAGATCATCATCGGACTCATCGTAGGAGTCGTGGCCAAACTGTTGATGCCCGGACGCGACCCCGGGGGCATCATCATCACATCCCTAATCGGCATGGCCGGAGGCTGGGTGGGCGGCTGGCTGGGCCAAATCATGGGCTGGTACAAAGCCGGTTCCCCAGCCGGCTTCCTGATGTCGGTAGCCGGCGCGATGCTGCTGCTGTTTGCCTTCCGGCTGATGTAGTCGCTATTGCAGCGCGGGCACGGCGAGCTCGCTGAGGCAATGCTGCATCCAGCGCTTGGTCAGCTTCTCCTGAACGGAGTTCTGGGAGAGCCGCGTCCGGAGGTTGCTCCAGTCGACATGGTCGAGGTTCTGATCCTGGTTGAAGCAGGAAAAGACTACGGTCTCTTCGCCGGTAACCGGATCGCGATGCGTCTGCAAGCATTGGCCGCAGATCTCTTTCATCATGCACTGCATGGGCGAGTTGATGCTGCCCACGGCGTGATGCTTCGGTTTGAGGAAAGGAGCGAGCACGGTGTGACGGGCGCGCGCCACGGCGGCCATCATGCCATCCGAGCCGATGGCGATGACGCGATCGACGTTCGCGAGGGACAACGGGCTTTCGCCCAGGTCGCCGCGGCCGAAGGCGGCCATGGCTTCCACGATGTTGCCAACGAAAGCTTTGTCTTGCGGACGCGTGGGCGTCATGCCAGGGGCTTCGTCACAGCACCAGACAATGACGTCGGCGGCCTTCTGGATTTCGTCGATTTTGTAACGGTCGATGATCTTCTTGTAGCCGGCGAAGTAGATCGTCTTTGACCCGGAGGCGCGCAGTTGCTGGCCGATGGAGAACAGCACGGCATTGCCGAGTCCGCCTCCCACCAGGAGGGCGGTTTCGTTCGCTGCGGTTTCGGTGGCCATGCCGGTGGGGCCCATGAGGATCACGGGTTCGCCGGGCTTCAGGTGGGCACAAAGGTCGGAAGATCCGCCCATTTCGAGCACGATCGTGGAGAGAAGACCCTTTTCGCGGTCCACGGACGCGCCGGTGAGGGCGAGGCCCTCCATGGCAAGCGTCGTGTCTTTCACCTTGGTCGCCAGAGATTCGAAGTTCTGCAGGCGATAGAACTGGCCCGGCTCAAATGAGCGGGCAGCCAGCGGCGCCTTCACCACCACTTCGACGATGGTGGGTGTTAAGCGATGGATAGCGTGAACAAAAGCGCGCAGGTCGGCGTTCAACTGGCGCATGAGATCCTGCGCCGGCGGAGCAACCGCCGGACGATTCGCCAGTAATCGCGAAACGACCGGATAACCTTGCTTGGCACTGGCCATGGCCTTCACGACGTTGCCGTTGTAGGAGGGATGCAGATCGCCGAAGAAGCTGATCCCGCGGCCATCGGGCCGCACCGACATCAGCACGTAGGAGGCGCTCGGCTTGGCCATGCGCTCGGGCTTCACGGGCAGGCCCTCTTCGTTGACGCTCTGGAACCAGCGGCCGTCGAGGAAGACGTTGTTGGAGTCTTCGCGAGCCAGCACGGTATTGGGCTGCGTACCGGCAGCCACCAGGATGGTCCGGGCAGACATACGAACGGGTTTGCCTTCGATGTTGAAGCGGCCCGTTTCGGGGTTGTACTCATGGCGCATCAGGTGCAGAGCAGCGGCGGCACCCGTTGAGTCCACCTCCACTTCCTGCGGGGTGACACATTCCGTGAAGAAGATGCCCTCTTCGAGGGCCTTCGATACTTCCTCATGATTCAGTGTGTAGCTGGGCGCATCGATCAGGCGCTTGCGGTAAGCAATGCTGACGCCGCCCCAGGACTGCAGCAGCGAGATGAACTCGGGCTGACGGCCCTCGGCTGCGGCCCGCTCGCGTTCGGCACGGATGGCGCGCCCATGGGCTAGAAATTCCTCTGCGATTTCGCGCTCGGCCGCCGTCCACGGCGGCGCTTCGACGCCGTCGCGTTGTAAGGCTTCATGCCGATGCAGGAACTTCTCCACCTGCACGACGTAGTAGGCGAGAGACTCGGTGGCGGTGTCGATCGCCGTCAATCCGCCGCCAATCACGACGACGGGCAGGCGAACCTGTAGATTGGCAACGGAACTTTCCTTCCCCGCCCCGGTGAGTTGCAGCGCCATCAGAAAGTCCGAGGCTTGACGCACGCCATTGACGAGGCCGTTCTTCATCGGCACCACAGTGGGACGGCCGGCACCAGCGCAAAGCGCGATGTGGTCGAAGCCCATGGCGAAAGAACTTTCGACGGTCAGGGTGCCGCCGAAGCGCACGCCACCGAACATGCTGAACTGCTTCCGGCGTTCCAACAGCAGCCGGATCACTTTCAGGAAGTTCTTGTTCCAGCGCACGGTGATGCCGTATTCGGCGACGCCGCCGAAACCAGCGTTCACGCGATCGTTCAGCGAATCGTAAAGCTCGTTGATGTCGCGAATGGGACGGAAGGCATGGCGCTCGCCTTCGGGCGTCACGCCGCAGACGTCGGCGGGCAGCGGCTCAATCTTCAGGCCGTCGACCGCAACGACGTTATGGCCGTCGTTCATCAGGTGGTGCGCCAGCGTAAAGCCAGCCGGGCCCAGGCCGACGACGAGCACTTTGTAGCCGGAGTCCGGACGCGCGACGGGCCTCGAAAGGTGCAGCGGGTTCCAGCGCGTCAGCAGGCTGTAAATCTCGAAGCCCCACGGCAAGTCCAAAACATCTTTGAGGGTCCGCGTTTCCACCTGCGGGATGTCGACGGGGTCCTGCTTTTGGAAGATGCAGGCTTTCATGCAGTCGTTGCAGATGCGATGGCCGGTTCCGGCGCAGGTGGGGTTGTCGACGGTGACGATTGCCAAGCCGCCGATCGAGTAACCGTTCTGCTTAGTGAGGTTCATCTCCGAAATTTTCTCGTCGAGGGGGCAGCCGGCTAGCACGGCGCCGAAGGGCGACAGCTTGAAGGCGCCGTCTTTCTCCTTTAAGCCAGTGGAGCAGCTATCCTTGCCTTGGTTGTGGCACTTGATGCAGTAGTTGGCTTGGTCGAGCGCGCCGGCCAGGTTGGTGCCGGCGTCAGTGAGGTGGAAGCCTTCGCGGTGACGCCACTCATGCTTTGGCAGCGCCAGACGCGCCACGCCGTCCACCAGCACAGTTTCGACGGGAACCAGGTGCTGCGGGTCGAGCTTGTGGGGGACCTTGAAGAGGAAGTCGCGGGCGTGCTTGTGGCGACCAGCCGGGGTGAGGCAGGCCCAGGCCGCATAACGGGCCGCAAGGTCGATCTGCGCTTTGTGCTCATCCTCGGATTCGAGCCAACGCGAGACGTAGTGGACGAAATTCTCTTCGGTGAGGGGATCGTTGAACAGGGCTTCGAGTTCGTCGAAGAGCGCGTGGCCATTGATGGCCATGGCCGCTTCCTTCGTGACGCCACTGATGGCTTTCTTGCTGATGAACTTGCGCTTGAAGGCGTTCAAGGGCGCCAAGGCATGGTGCCTAGCCTGCAATTCCGCCACGGAGCTCTGGATGCCGAACAACTCGGCGATGAAGTCCTCGACGTGCGGAGCCAAGGCAACAAGCAACTCAGCGTATTTCTTGCGTTCGACACCTTCAGGGTTGGCGCGGCCGGCCATGAGGAGGTTGAAGAGTTCAACGTCGGCGGCTTTCAGGTGTTCAAGGAAAATCCCGTCGAGACGCGCGAGGGCGTCGCGGTCGTAGAGGTCATTGAACTGGAATCCAAAGGCTAGGTGAAGGGGTTCTGCAGAAGTAGGCATTTGCTGGCGTGTACTCTTCCAGTGTATTCGATTCCCGCCGAAGTTCGAGTTGAGGCAAAGACGGGGCGAAGAGGGCGCAACAAGGTGCGCGGGACCCGCGGGTTTAACAGCCTGCTGTGGCGAGCTGGTTTAGAGTTGGGCCATGCGTAACCTACTGGCCCTGTCGAGCGCGAATCTGCACGCCGCTACGCAGAACGGGGGGACACTGTTCAGCTTGCAGCATAACAATCCGTGGCGACCGACGCGGCCTACAACGGCGACCCGATTTACTTCGGCCAGAGTAACGATCCCATGGTGGGCAAGAAGATCGGCGGCGTGAACGTACTCGGCGGCGGTTTGGCGCTGTATCGGGCCGATGGGACGCTGGTAGGCGCGATTGGCATTTCCGGCGATACGTCGTGCACGGACCACATTGTGGCTTGGCGAGTGCGCGATCGGCTCACGCTGGACTACGTGCCGGCCGGCCCGGCGGGAGCGGCCAAGGACAACATCATCCATGACCTGAACGGCACTGGGGCGAGCCCCAGCGGCTTCGGACATCCGGCATGCGATCCAGGGTCGGTGGGCATCGCCACCAATCTGACCAGCACGAATCCTTTGAATACCATCACGCCCCAGTAGTAGCCGCCCGCAAAGCGCGGGCTTCCTCCAATACGCGGAGGGCGGCGGCGTGCGGATCGGCGATCGTTTCGAGAGGCTGATCGGGGTCGCCCAAGCCAGCGTCGCGATAGCGGCGGAGACGTTCGGCGATCAGGTCGCGTAGGGCATCGGCGTTCTCGACGCCCTCGAAACGGGCGGCGTGCTTGCGCTTGGCCGACTCGTCTGAACCGCCCCCGCCGCCGGCGCTGCGGACCTCGATGTCGGCGAGACCCAGGAGCCCCTGCAGCGGGCCCGAGGTGACTGCCAAATCCTGAATATTGGCGTAGGTCATCGTCAATTCCTCAACGCTCCAAATGCCGCTGCGGATGCGGAGGCTGCGGTCCGTGACGATGTACCAGCGCAGGCGATAGTTGAGCCGCTGCATGAAGAACGTGATGGGCAAAGAAAGCAGGACAGCGACCAAACCCGCAGCTTCGATCCACATCGAGATGAGCCGGAACGGAGCGGGGATCTGCCGAGTGAAGTTATTGAAGGTCCCCATCAGGATCATGGCGCCCAGCAGGACGACACCGGCTTGGGAGAGACCCCAGGTGAGGAGACGCCAGTAGTAGTAATTCCTGCCGGCGCGGAAGATGCGGATGGAATCCGGCGAACCGTCGGGTGGCGCAGGTTCCGGGGGGACGCGCAGCCAAGCGAGCAATTGCTTTTCAAACACGGCGCTGAGCCTCCGTGGCGGTCCGAATGGCCTTCAGTTCCGCAGCGATCTCTTCGAGAACGTGGGCGAGACGGGCACTTTCGGTAGCGGCCGGGTTGCCGTGGGTCTTGTCGCTGGCGCCGCGCATGCGGGAGTAGAGGAAGTCGCGCATGGCTTCGGTGTCGGTGAGACCTTCGAGGGTCATCTCGGAACTGCCGCCACTGGCCGTCTGAATCTCGATGCGGGCCAGCCCCAGCCAGCGCTCGACGGCGTTTGAGCGGAGGTGGATATCCTGAATCCGTGCGTAGTTGAGCATGATCTCGTGCCGGAAGAGGATGCCCCAACTCATGCGGATCCCTTCGTCGCTGAAGACGTATTTCATCGTGTGAAAGCGAAAGTAACGTACGATGATCGTCACGGGAAAGGCGACAGTTTCGGCGAGTGAGCGAAGCACGTAGTAGTGCATCAACTTGTCCACCGGGCGGGTGATGGCGGCTATGTGGCTGGGAATCGGCTCCGTCATGGGTTTGATTGTCCCGCATCAGTTAGGCTGTCTAAAGGGAGTTCCATGTTTCGATTCATCCTCATTTCGTTTCTGACGTTAACGGGCCTGCTGGCAGATGGACTGAAATACGATGCGGACGGGCAGTTGGTTCGACCAGAGAATTACCGCGACTGGGTCTTTCTCGGTTCCGGGCTCGGGATGACCTACGGCCCGGCGGCGGTGATGTCGGAGCGGCCAATGTTCGATACGGTTTTCGTCTCACCGGAGTCCTGGAAGGGCTTCAAGGCGACCGGAAAGTGGCCGGATCAGACCGTGTTCATTCTCGAGATTCGGGCTTCCTCGAGCCATGGCTCGATCAACAAGGCTGGGTACTTTCCTACCGACGTCGTCGGCATTGAGGCCGCGGTGAAAGACGCGAAGCGATTTGAAGGCGGCTGGGGCTATTTCGACTTCCCCAACACGGCCCCGGGCGAACATGTCCACAGCGCGAAGGTGCTACCGAAGACGGCGTCCTGCTATGCGTGCCACCAAACGAACGGCGCGGTGGAGAATACGTTTGTGCAGTTCTACCCGCAGGCGCTCGAAATCGCGGAGCGCTTTAATACGCTGAACGCGAAGTACGAGCGGCCGGCACCAACGCCAGCGAAGTTCTACCGCAGCGTGGTCGCTGAGGGTTGGGAGAAGTCCGCCAGGACGCTCGAGGCGGCTTACGCCAAGGACCCGAAAGGCCCTCTCGTTCAGGAAGAGTCGCTGAACCGCTTGGGTTACCAGTTCCTGGCGTCGCAGCGGACGGGGGATGCGGTGGCCATCCTGGAATGGACAGCGCGGACCTATCCGAAGTCAGCGGTGGCACAATACAGCCTGGCGGAGGCGCTGACTTCCGCCGGGCAGGTGAAGCGCGCAGCCGAAGCCGGGGCCAAGGCCTGCTCGCTGCTGGTGACGGACAAATCGCTGGACGAAGCGCGGCGGAAGGCTCTGACACAGGAGTGTGCGACGAGGAAGGGCCTTTAGCTTAAGCGTCCAGCACGCCGTCGTAGAGCGCCGCCATCGGGATGCCGCACTCCAAGCTGGAAAACTCGCAAAAGTTCTCGAGACCGCTCACCTCATCGATCCGCCAGCGGCCATCCTCATCGAGGGTATGAAACTCGACCAAAGGACGATCCTGTGAAAGCAAGGCGTATTGGCGCAGCGAGGGGCTTGCACGGTATTCGCGCGACTTCGCTCCACGGTCGATACCTTCCGTGCTCGGGGACAACACCTCAGCGACAAAGAGGGGGTTTGTCACGACACCGGGCTTGCCGGGCAGCGTGACGACCGGGCCACACAGCACCATGACATCAGGGTAGGTAAACATCTCCCGCGAACCGGTCTGAAAGAGAACATCGCTGCCTACCACTCGGCAGCCCCGGCGACGAAGGGCCGCGTGCAAAAGCGCCAACAGGTTTCCTGCCAGGGTCCCATGGGCCAGTGACCCGCCGGCCGTGGCCGTCACGACACCCGCATGGTACATGTGCCTGGTGTCGGAGACCGTTTCCTGGTCCAGGAACTCGGCTGGCGAAATCCACGGAATGTCCCGTGCGGCCATGACGCCATTCTACTTCCATTGACCGGACAACGAAACGAACCGGGGACTCATTGATTCTTCGAGGCTTACGCCAAATCAACGGCGGGCCATTAGGGAACGAACGTGGTGGGGGTCCGGGAAATGCGGTTCACCCATTGAGTATAGCCGCAGGACCGCACCGAAAGTCAGTAACTTCCTGATTCTAATACACTCGTTTCCTGTGAACGGATCAATGGCGCATCACGGCAAGGCGAAAGCGACGTAGGCGCCGTCGATGGGGACTTGGGTTCCGGGGGTGAGGCCGACCTGGGCGGAGGCGCAGAAGACGACGTACTGCTTGCCGTTGACTTCGTAGGTGGCGGCGATGCCTTCGAGGGCGGCGTCGACTTCGGCTTCCCAGAGGATGCTGCCGGTGTCGACGTCGAGGGCGCGGACCTTTTTGTCGCGGGTGCCGGTGAAGATGAGTCCGCCGGCGGTAACGATGGGGCCGACTTTGGGGTAGTGGGAGCCGGTGCCTTTGATGCCCTTCGCCGCAAGTTCGGGGACGTCGCCGAGGGGAATTTTCCACAGGATGGTGCCCTCGTTCATGTCGTAGGCAGTGAGTGACGACCACGGCGGTTTGATGGGCGAAAGGCCGTTGCTCGCGATCATGAAGCCGAAGCCGCTGTAGTATTTGTCATCACCTAAAGCGGAAGAAGAGACGGGGACGTTAGCGGTGGCGCGCGTGGGGTTGTAGAGATATGCCACGAGCGAGTTCAGTTCCTCGGTGTTGATTTTGGTGCCGGGCATTGGGCCTTTGCCCTGCTGGATCACCTGGATCAGTTCGGCGCGGGTGGACTTGAGGGCCACGTCGGCGACGCCGGGGATGGCGGGTGGCTTGCCGAGACGATCGACGCCGTGGCAGGCACCGCATTTGGCGCCGTAGACGGCCAGGCCGTGCTGCTCGGGCGAGTCCTTGGCGGCGCGCTTTTGCTCGGCCTCGGTTTCGAGCTTGAGCATGGCGGGGAGGTCCTTAGAGATGACGTAGAGGCGGCCGGTGGTGGGGTCGACGGCCGCCCCGCCCCAGTTGGCGCCGCCATTGTTGCCGGGCATCTGGATGGTGTTGCGGGTGCTGGGGGGCGTGAAGAGGCCTTGATTGGCGGCGCTGAGGATGTCATCGCGGAACTTGGCGCGGTCCTCAGGGGAGAGGTACGGCGAGAGGTCGTCGACGGTGAACTTCTGGCGAGCGAACGGCGGCGGCTTGGTGGGGAAAGGCTGGGTGGCCCAGGTCTTTTCGCGCTTCATGGGTGACGGCGGGACGGGGCGCTCTTCAATGGGCCAGATGGGCTTGCCGGTGACGCGATCGAAGACCCAGACAAAGCCTTGCTTGCTGACCTGCGCGACGATGTCAACCTTCTTGCCATCCTTGTTGATGGTGAGGAGTTTGGGGGCGGTGGCGGGGTCGTAGTCCCAGATGTCGTGATGGACCATCTGGTAGTGCCAGAGACGCTTGCCGGTGCGGGCGTCGAGGGCGAGGAGGCAATCGCTGAAGAGGTTGGCGCCGGTGCGGTCGGCGCCGTAGAAGTTGTACTTGGCGCTGGCGGTAGGGGCATAGAGGATGCCGCGCTGAAGGTCGACGGAGAACTCGCTCCAGACGTTGGCGCCGCCGACGGATTTCCAGGCGTCCTTGGGCCAGGTTTCGTAGCCATACTCGCCGGGGCGAGGAACGGTGTGGAAGCTCCACACGAGTTTACCGGTGCGGACGTCGAAGGCGCGGATGTCGCCGGGGGCGCTGCCGTAGCCCTGGTTGGTGGCGGAACCGAGGATAAGCAGGTCTTCGAAGACGCGGCCGGGAGAGAGCGACTGGACGAGAGCGATTTTGGCGGGGTCGCGGTCGAGGCCTTCCTTGAGGTTGACGTTGAAGTTGGGGATGAGTTTGCCGGTGCGGGCGTCGAGGGCGCGGAGGACATGATCGCTGACGACGAAGAGGCGGCGCTCGGAACGGTCCTTGCTTTCCCAATAGTTGATGCCGCGGTTGACGATGTACTTGGAGTTGGGGGCGTGGGTCCAGATCTCTTTTCCGGTGGTAGCGTCAATCGCGACAATGGAGAGGTTTTTCGCCATGACGTACATGACGTTGTCGACGATGAGGGGATTGAAGGCGTAGCGGAGACGGTCTCCGGTTGGAAAGCTCCAGGCCTTCTTCAATTTGCTGACGTTGGTACGGTCAATTTGCTTGAGCGACGAGTATTGGGCGGCGTCAGGAGATCCGCCGTAATCGCTCCACCGGGCGTGGTTCTGCCCCCACAAGGCCGACGCGCAAAAGAGGACCGCAAGAGATCGATGCATTCCTGACTATGATAGCCGGACACGTCTGATTAGGATTTCGATACAATAACGTCAACATTGGTGGAGCTTCCAATCTCCGCCCTCTTGAGGTTACCCATGAAGAATTGTCTCGCCCTCGTTGGCGCTTTACTGGCGTTCAGCACTGCGGCTTCGTACGCACAGGAATCACGCGGCGCCATCTTAGGCCGTGTCACTGACCCATCCGGCTCGCCGATCGCCGGCGCGGCGGTGAAAGCTACGAACCCGGAAACCGGCATCACCCTTTCGGCGACGGCCAACAATGACGGAAACTACTTTCTGCCTTATCTGGTCCCGGGCAAGTACAACGTGTCGGCCGAACTCACCGGATTTAAGAAGCTCGTGCAGAATGACGTCCAGGTGCGGGTGACGGACCAGGTAAAGCTGGACTTTTCTCTGCAAGTTGGCGACGTGAAAGAAGTGATGGAGGTGACGGCGGAGCCGCCGTTGCTCAACGCGGCCGAAGCGTCTTTGGGGCAAGTGATCGACGAGCGTCGAGCGGCGGAGTTGCCGCTGTTCGCCGGCAATGCGATGGACCTGGTCCATCTGGCGCCCGGCACGGTAAACGGCACAAACCTGCGCTTGCGCAAGGCGCCGTTCAACAATGCGCCCTCACAGTTTTCCACGAATGGCGCGGGCAATTACGTGAACGAGTTCTCCATCGACGGCGTGATCAACATCTATTCGGACGGCACGCAGCCGCGCGTCGCGTTTTCGGCGCCGCAGATGGCGATCTCCGAGTTCAAAATTCAGACGACGCCTTACGATGCGTCCACCGGCCACACGATGGGCTCCGTGGTGAACGTGAATACGAAAGGCGGCACGAACCAGTTGCACGGCGAAGCGCATTGGTGGTTCCGCAATAGCGCGCTCGATGCGCCGACGATCTTCCAGAACCGCGCGGGCCAGGGCTTGTCGAAGTATACGGACAATCGGTACGGGTTTGCGCTGGGAGGACCAGTGGTGATTCCCAAGGTGTATGACGGCAAGAACAAAACATTCTGGTTCTATACGTGGGAGCAGAACAAGTTCCAGGATCCGTCGAATCAGCAGACGAGCACGGTACCGATCGACGCGGTGCGGCGCGGAGACCTTTCGGCGTACCTCGCGTTGGGCCCGGGCTATCAGATATACGATCCGAAATCGACCGTGGCGGGCGCAAATGGCCTCTTTACCCGCACCCCTTTCCCCGGCAACATCATCCCGCCCAGCCGTCTCGATCCGGTAGCCGTCGCGATGATGAGGGCTTGGCCGCAGCCGAACCAGGCGACCACCAATCGCGAGTTCCGCAACAATTTCTTCCTGAACTCGAAGGCCATCGAAAACTATTGGACGAACCAAGGCCGCGTGGACCATACGTTTAGTGAGAAGCACCGCATCTTCGGCCGTATGCACCGCGACTACTGGCAGGAAGACAAGAACCGGTTTTTCAACGCCACAGACAACATTTCGGGCATCATCCTGAATCGGGTGAATCGCGGCGTGGCGCTGGACGATGTGTATGTGTTTAGCCCGTCGTTGTTGATGAATCTGCGCTATGGGATCACGCAGCAGGACTTCCCGGAGCGGCGGGTGAGCCAAGGCTTCGACCTGGCGTCGCTGGGATTTTCGCCGGCACTGGTGAACTCGATTGAACGAGAGACAGCAACCTTTCCGCGCCTGAATGTCGCTCCCTTCTCGGTGCTTTCGAATTGGGAGAGCGGCGACGGCGTCACGGCTTCGCTGATCCATCATTTGTCCGGGACGATCACCAAGGTGGCAGGAGCGCACACCATGCGCATCGGATTCGACGGCCGCGTGAATCGCGAGTTCCGCAATCGCTTCCCGCAACAGACCTCACCGGACTTCACCTTCGCCTCGGGCCTGGCTTCAGCCGGCACCGGTGCGGCGGCACCTCAGCTGGGCGGCGAAATCACGACCTTCCTGCTGGGCGTCCCTGGCGGCAACATGGCGCGACTGGCCAGCTACGCCGAGCAGGACAAATACGTTGGCCTCTTCTTTCAAGACGACTGGAAGATTTCGAAGAAAGTGACGCTCAACCTTGGCTTGCGCTGGGATCTGGAGAGCGGTATTACCGAACGTTTTGACCGGTCGGTTTACGGCTTCGATGCCGGCGCAACCAGCCCGATCTCCGCGGCGGCCATCGCGCGGTATACCGGCGGTGCGCAGATTCCGGAACTACCCGCCAGCCAGTTCCGGGTGAATGGCGGGCTGACGTTCGCCGGTGTCGGAGGCAATCCTCGCAACTATTGGAGCGCGCGCTACTCGAACTTCCAACCGCGCGTCGGCATCGCGTATCAGCTGGATGCGAAGACCGTCGTGCGAATGGGCTACGGGATCTTTACCGGCCCGATCGGCGTTTACTACACGAACACGATCCAGACCGGCTTTAGCCAGACCACGCCGATCCAGGCGACGCTCGACAACGGACTGACGTTCCCGGCTTCGACGGCCAATCCGTTCCCGAATGGCCTGCTCGCTCCGACCGGAGCCTCGCAGGGTCTTTCGACGAACCTGGGCCAGGCGATTCAGGTCTACGACCCCAGCCGGAAGAATCCCTACGCGCAACGCTGGAGCTTTGGCTTCCAGCGTCAGTTGCCAGGCCAGTTCGTGATTGAGACGAGCTATGTCGGAAATCGGGGGACGCGTTTGCCAGTGGATCGCGACTTGAACGCTTTCCCGAACCAGTATCTGAGCACTTCGCCAGTGCGCGATCAGGCGACAATCAATCTGCTCAGCCAGAACTTCGCCAATCCTTTCGCCGGCCTGGCCTCAGTTTACGGGGCCAACACGAACCGCGGCCAATTCCTGCGGCCCTACCCACATTTCGGCAACGTGACGGTGAACCAGCCGGTGGGTTATTCGTGGTATCACGCGGTGCAGAGCCGGATCGAACGCCGCTTCTCGCAAGGGTTGACGGTGCAATTTAGCCATACGTGGTCAAAGGCGATGGAAGCGGTGACGTTCCTGAATGCGGGCGACGCCACACCGTACGAAGGCATCTCCGCGCTGGATCGCACGCAAGCGATTCGCGGTTCGGCGATTTGGGAGATCCCCTTCGGCCGGGGCCGTCATTGGGGCGGCAACATCAATCGCGCGGTGAACTTCTTCGCGGGCGGTTGGCAGCTGAACGGCGTGATGCAGAAGCAAAGCGGTCAACCGATGGCGTTCGGCAATCGGATCTTCAACGGCGATCTTTCGCAGGTGGCCTTGCCGAAGGACGAGCGGTCGCCGGACCGCTGGTTCCGGATGGTGCCGAACACCGACCCGGCCACCTCAGCGGCCCGGCCGTTGGTTCCTTACGGCTTCGAATGGCAGGCGGCGCGGCAACTCGCCAGTAACCTCCGCCAGTTTCCGCTGATGTTCAGCGGCATTCGCGGACCGGGACAGTCGCGTTGGGATTTCTCGTTGATCAAGAACTTCAAGTTCAAGGAACGGCTAAATACGCAGTTCCGGGCTGAGACCTACAACGCGACGAACTTCCCGAATTTGGGGAATCCGAATACGGATCCGACGAACGCGGCCTTCGGCGCAATTACGGGTCAGGACAGTCCGCGGAGTTGGCAGCTCGCGCTGCGGCTGACGTTCTAACAGGCTGCCTATAGAGCGTGGGGGCGGTCTGGGGCCGGTCCCACGGTTCGGCAGAAACGGGTTTGCGCTTTCTACTGTTCCAGCGCGGCGCGGTAGGCGGTGTAGACGTCTTCGAAGACGCCGTCCCAAGTGCGATCGAGCTTTTGGGAGAGGACGCTGGACCGGAGGCGACTAAGAGCCGCGGGGTCCTGGACGAGGCCCACGATTTGGGCGACGAATTCGGCGTCAGTTTCGGCGCGAATGCCGGTCTCGCCGGGCTCGACGAGGAATTTGGGTCCGCCTTCAGCGAAGACAGCGGCAGGCACACCGGAGGCGAGAGCTTCCTGAATGACGTTGCCGAACGTGTCGGTGCGAGAGGGAAAGAGGAAGAGGTCCATGTTGGAGTAGGCGGTAGCAAGATCTTCGCCGCGCAGGACACCAGCGAAGTCGGCTTGGCGGAGATTCTCGCCCAGCCACTCGCGTTCCCCGCCCTGGCCGACAATCAGGAACCGGTAGTTGGTGACGCCGGCGGCGGTGAGCGCCTGCTCGACTTCGGCAAGGAGGCGGATTCCCTTCTCCGGACTGAGGCGTCCGACGTAGCCGAGAACGATGGTGCCGTCGTTTTCGGGCCGGGTGCGGCGCGCGGGACTAAAGACGGTGGAGTCGATGCCACGCCGCATGAGGAAGCACGGGCGTCCAGTGCCCTCCTTCAGGAGTTCGACCAGGTCAGGGTTGGGGGCCAGGGTCACTTTGGCGAGTTTGTAGAACTGCAAGGTGGCGGCGAGCGCGCCTTTTTCGGCACCGAAATCGAGCTTTTCGGTGACAAAGTCCGGCAGGAAGTCCAACATTTGAGCGAGGCGGCGGCCGGCATATTTGTGCAGGTCGGTATGCCAGGAGGCGACGAGCGGGATCTTCAATTCGCGGGCGGCGATCACGCCCAGGATGCCGCAATCGCCGGGGCCAGTGATGTGCACGACGTCTGGAGCGAATCGACGAACCGCTGCCACCGCGTCGGCGCGGTAGCGCAGGAACTCGAGGTCAAAGAACATGTCAGCGTCGAGGCGGAGGAGTCGCTGACCGCGAGCGATCTCCATGGTAGTGTGGACGCCTTCCGTCCAGGTTCGGGACTCCGGCCCGATATGAAAGCTGAAGAAAGGATACGTGCGCCTCCGTGCGAAGGCATCCAGTTGGCGGGATGTCAGGGCCACGCCATTCACTTCGTGGAAACAGTCGGTAAAGAAGGCGACGCGAGGAGTCACGCCTCCATTTTCGCCGATGCGCGCGGTCTACCGGCTGCCTTTAACGCGGACAACGTGGTGAGTGACGTACTCGGTGTAGATGGGCACCTGAGACTTGAAGCGGCTCTTGATCACGACCTGGTAGTGATCAGGCAACTGGCCGTTGGAGGCGCGCAGGCGTCCGAGCATCTGCTGGAGCAAAGCGGGCGTTGAGAGAAACTCGGCGGCGGCCCAGGTGCCTTCGGTGGAGGTGGAAGCGAGCACGAGGACGTCTCCCCAGCCGGAGGTGCGTTTGGCGCGGGTGATGACCGCATAGTCTTCGGGGATGTCTTCGACATCCGGAGGAGAGGGCTTCTGGTAACGGGCGAGTTCCCCGGGTTGCGGGCGCGAGTTCATCACGGCGCCGCGATCGATGACGAAATCCTGTTCGATCGGCAACTCCGGCAGTTGGCGATTGAACTTGGCCGGCCCGAGGAAGATGAGGTTGCTGGCGTGGACATCCTCCCAGGAGAGGGAGGTGCTGCGCTTGAGGACCAGGTCTTTGGACGGTCCGAGGACGCCGGCGAGGCGGAAGGCGGCGGCGGCTTCACCGAAGGGGGTCCAGCGGTAAGTGGGCGTTGGAGCGGTGGGGGACTTGAGGAGTTGGCCCAGTTCCTTGAGCGGGATCTCGCGTTCGGCCTCCGGCCAATGGTTTGCCAGAGGATTGCGGAAGTAATGGGTGTTGAGACGGACGAACATCGGGCTACCCAGGACGACGATAGAGGGCATTTTGCCGTCGACGAAAGGGCCCCAGAACTCATGAAAATCGCCGGGTGCGGCGATGGGAGGTACGGAAGCCGTCCGTGCACGCCACCAGGATTCGGTCAAGGCGGCACCCATGACCAAGGCGAGGGTTCCCAGGGCAATGGCGGTCAGCTTCCAAGGATTCCGCTGGACCTCCACGACCGGCAACTCCGGCGTTTCGGGATAACGAGGCGGTACAGCCTCAAAGTTGAGCTGAAAATGGCCCTTGGGAAGGGTAAGGATGTGGGTGGAGCCTGGCGCCTCGGTCGCATAGAAGCGCTCAAGACGTTGGCGCAGTTTACCAACCTGCACGCGCACGGAGGCGTCGGTGCGGGTATCGTAGTCTTCGGGCTTACCCATAAGGTCCCGCCCAATCGCGTACTCCTTCAGATGGCGGCCGGTACCAGTTACATAGGCTTCGGCCAAGTAGGCGAGCATGCGCCGCAGCGACTCCGAGTTACGAAAAGTCTCGCTTCCCAGCACCCGCTGCAACTCTTCTTGAAAGAGCGCGCTTTCGAGGCTTGTACTTGGCACGTCAGTAGTTTATCGCGAGAGAAGGCGCGGGTGGTAACCGGAAGTTAACCGGTTTCCTGCTGTTGACTACTTCTTTTCTTCACCCTAGAACAGTTTAATGAGAGGCATTATGTTTCGCCTATCCTCGTTGATTGTCGTTTCTGCCCTCGCCGCGGCATCCGCCTGGGCCCAGGAGGCTCGAGGTTCTCTGGTTGGCCGGATCACCGACTCCTCCGGGTCCTCTGTGCAAGGGGCCAACGTCCTGGTGACCAATAAGGCGATGGGCACGTCGCAGAGACTCACGACAAACGAGACCGGTTTTTATCAGGCGAGCTACCTGATTCCGGGCGCCTATCGGGTGGAAGTGGAGTTTACAGGTTTTAAGAAGTCCGTCCGTGACAGCGTGGATATCCGCGTGAACGACCGGATCGAGCTCGTGATCGTGCTCGAGGTCGGCGGCGCCGAGCAGAGTGTCACCGTTGTTGGGGAGACCCCGTTGCTGAATACAGCATCCGCGTCTCTGGGTACGGTGATCGACGCTCGGCGCGTAGCCGAATTGCCGGTGCCGCACGGCAATCCGATGTTTCTGATCAGCCTGGCTTCCGGCGTCAGCTTCAATCGCGACGCGCGGCTGGATCGGCCATTCGAGCCGACGCACATTGTGGGGTATTCAATGGACGGGACGCGGGCAAACCGGAGCGACGTAACGCTCGATGGATCCGTAGCCACGGCGACGGCGGGTAACGGGGAGGTGATTGCGTCGTATGTGCCGCCTGCGGACATCATCGCGGAGTTCAAGGTGCAAACGGCAACGTTCGACGCGAGCTTCGGGCAGACCGAGGGGGGTGTGACGAATATCTCGATCAAGAGCGGCACGAACGATTTTCACGGTACGGCTTACTACAACAAACAGGCGCCGAATCTATTCGCCAACGATTTTTTTGCCAACATGAACGGTGTGGCAAGAGCCAACTTCACCTACAATCGCTACGGCGGATCGTTCTCCGGGCCCGTAAGAATTCCAAAGCTCTACAATGGCAAGAACCGAACGTTCTTTTTGTACGGCTACGAGGGGATTCAGGAGGATCGTCCGCGGAACAACGGAACGCCCACGGTGCCGACGGCCAGGATGAAGGGTGGCGACTTCTCGGAGCTGTTTGGATTGGCGAATCCGACGCAGTACCAGATCTACAATCCGTTCTCGGGCCGCGAGGTGGTAACGGGGGGCAACCGGCTGATCGAGCGGAGCCCGTTTCCGGGGAACATCGTGCCAGCGAGCCTGATCAGCCCGGTGGCCAAGAACATCCTGGGGTTCTATCCGGATCCACTGCAGCCGGGGGTGCAGAACAATTTTCAGCGGCCGGAACTGACGGAGCGCGCCGACTACGGCAGCCACACGATCCGGGTGGATCAGGCGGTGAGCAATGCCAACCGCATGTTTGTGCGGGCGAATTGGTACGACCGCAACAGCACGTACAACGACTTTTTCTCGAACGTGGCAACGGGTAACCTGTTCCAGTTCATCTCACGCGGCGCGGTGATCGACGACGTGCACACCATCAGTCCGACGATGGTCTTCAATATCCGCTATGGCTATAACCGGTTCATTCGCGGCGACGACAATCCTTACAAGTCGCGGGGGTTCGACCTGACGACGCTAGGGCTGCCGGCGACGCTGAACTCACTGACGACCAGCGATCTACGCAAGTTTCCGCGTATCGACCTGACGGGCTATCAGGGAACGGCCGGGGGCGGCGAATTCCGGCCGAACGATACGCACAATGTAAATGCGACGTTGTCGAAGAGCCAGGGCGCGCACTTCCTGAAGCTGGGCACGGAGTTTCGTTCCTATCGCGAGAATCGGGTGGAGTTTGGCAATAACACCACCTCGCAGTTTTCGTTCGACACGGCGTGGACGCGCGGACCGAATGTGAACTCGCCGGGCGCACCCGCGGGGTTTGGACAATCGGTGGCGGCGCTGTTGTTGGGGCTGCCGACAGGCGGCGGCATCTGGCGGCCAGCGAGTTATGCGGAGCAGTCGACGTCGTGGGGCATCTTTTTGCAGGATGACTGGAAGGTGAGCCGGCGGTTGACGTTGAACCTGGGCTTGCGCTGGGAGTTCGAGACGGCGCTGGAAGAGCGCTTCAACCGGTCGATTCGCGACTTCGACGCGAGTGCCACATTCCCTTGGGAGGCGCAGGCTCGGGCGGCTTACGCGAATAGCCCGGTGGCGGAGCGTCCCGCCTCGGCGTTCAACGTACGCGGCGGGTTGACTTTCGCGGGAGTGAATGGGCAGCCGACCGGCCTTTATGCGACACCGAAGCTGAATCTGATGCCGCGCTTCGGCTTCGCCTATCAGTTGCGGCCGACGATGGTGATCCGCGGGGGCTATGGCATCTTCAACGGCTTCCTGGGCCAACGCCGTAGCGATGTGGTGCAAACGGGATTCAGCCGGCAGACTGACTTCCAGGTGACGAACGATGGGTTTCTGACGCCGTCGGCGACGTTGGCGAATCCGCTGCCGACCGGGCAACTGTTCCCGATTCTAGGGGCGGGCCTGGGAGCGGAAACGGGCATCGACACGGGACTCACGTTCTTCAACAACTCGCCGAAGGTTTCTTACATGCAACGTTGGCAGTTGGGGATCCAGAGGACGTTTGCGGGCGGGTTTCTCTTGGAGGTCGGCTATGTGGGAAATCGAGGAACGCGGCTGGAGACGACGCGAGACTTAAACGCGATTTCGAACGAGTATCTGAACGGCGACCTGACAAGGTCGGCGGCGATGGTAGCGCGGAATGCATATTTGGCGGGGAATCTGACGAATCCGTTCCGAGGACTGGTGGCGGCGTCGGCGCCGAACTTGAATGTCGCAACGAACCGGTCACGCTCGGCGTTGCTGCGTCCGATTCCGCAGTTCGGGGCGGTGAATACGAGCACCAATCAAGGCTACTCGTGGTATCACTCGCTACAGGTGCAGACGGAACGGCGCTTCGCCAAGGGCTTTACCGTGCAAGGGAACTATACGTGGTCGAAGTTCATGGAGGCGACGGCTTACATGAATGCGGCGGATGCGGGGCCGGTGGAAGTGATCTCGGATTTCGACATTCCACATCGTTTTGTGGCCAGCGGCATTTACGAGCTGCCTTTTGGCCATGGCCGAAGCTTCGGCGCAGGGACGAATCGTTGGGTGAACGGAGTGATTGGGGGATGGCAGGTATCGGCAATCTACACTTACCAGTCGGGCTCGCCGATTAACTTCGGTAACATCGCGCACATCGGCGATATCAATAACCTGAAGCTGGACGATCCGCGCCGCGAGCGGTGGTTCAATACGCAGGGCGGTTTCCTGACAGATCAGTTGCAGAGTAACTTGCGCTACTTTCCGATGCGCTTCAGCTTCCTGCGGGCCGACGGGGTGGCGAACTGGGATTCATCGTTGATCAAGAATACGAGCGTGAAGGAGCGTTGGAACTTTCAGTTCAGGGCGGAGTTTCTGAATACGATGAACCGCACGCAGCTGCCGGCGCCCAATACGGACCCGCGCAACGCCCAGTTTGGTGAGATTCGGGCGGTGAATCAAGCCAACTATCCGCGGCGGATCCAGTTGACCGCAAAATTCATCTTTTAGCTTGAGAAACTGAGACACTAAGGTTGAAGGAGTCTCTCATGAAGAAACTGATTTTGCTCGGTTCGATCGCCATGTTGATGATGGCGCAACAGAAAAAAGCCCCGGCCAGCCCGCCGGCGGAGACCAGCGTCGCCATTGACGGCAAGACGATCAGCGTGAAGTATTCAGCCCCATCCATGAAGGGCCGGAAGATCTTCGGTGGTTTGGTGCCTTACGGCCAGGTTTGGCGCGCGGGTGCGAACTCTGCCACGGCGCTGCATACCGAAGCCGATCTGATGATCGGGACGCTGACGGTTCCCGCAGGCGACTACACGCTGTATGTGTGGCCGGCCGAAAAGGAACTTACGTTGATCGTGAACAAGCAGACCGGCCAGTGGGGCACGGAGTACAGCGAAGGCAGGGACCTGGGCCGCGTCAAGATGACGATGAGCAAGGCTCCGGCACCGGTGGAAGTCTACAAGATGACTTTGTCGCCGACCGGGGGCAAGAAGGCGACCTTGAAGCTGGAGTGGGAAGAGACCGTGGCCAGCGTGCCGGTAACCGTCAAGTAGTTTTTTCGTCTCGTCATGTGGGGTCCGCGTTCGCGCGGACCCCTTTTTTATTTGTAGGCCTCGGGGCCAGGCCGCCGGGGTTCGGCGTTGAATTTCGCGGCGAGCGAATACAGGCCATGCCGATCCAGTTCATTGCTAAAGGTGGGATCACTGGAGAGGAGCGAGAGTGGGGGGAGATCGTCGCGGTCTTCGTAGGGCCGCAGGATTTCGAGGGCCTCTTCGCGCTGCGTGGGCCAGAGGATGCGCACGCGGAGGAAGTCGAGGCGCGGGCGCTGCTGGTCGGTGGCGATGTTGAGGGCTTCGTCGAGCAGGGGCAAGGCGTCTTCGCGGGTTTGGCGGAGAACGAGGTCTTCGATCTGGTCGAGGGCCTGGTCGCAGGCGAAGGTTGTGGAGGGGGTAGCGGAAGCGCGAGAGTTTCGCGGGATCTTCGGCCGGCGCATGGCGCCTCCGGGCCAAGCTCTCTACTGCGTCCCGGGGCGGGTCTGCTGTCGGTGTCTTCCTCCGAGGCTTACAGCGGCGGCTCGCGCACCCGGGGAACCGTACGCGCGGGCGGCTGATAGCCCCGTTTCTCGGACGATGCAACGGGCCGTCGGGTTTGCTCAGAGTATCCGCTATACCGGAAGGCGGAGATCCTCGCGGTCAAATAGCCAATCGTCCCCGCCGAGGGCTTCGAGGCCCGGAAGCAGTGTGGGCATCCATTGCGGGCGGTTTTCGATCATCTGATTGAGCCAGTCCATCGCTTGGTCCGGGGCGATGCCTTGTGCCTCGAGTACCGTTCCGATCAGCCTGGTGCTATGGCGCAGGAGGTCCTCCCGCTGGGGATGGCCCTCGGGTAGCGAGTTGATGGCGACACCGGCCATGGAGACAAGGGCAGGCGCCAGGGGATGGTGTCCGCTGATGCGATCTAATAGGGGTGACGTGGCATTCAGCAGCCGGTCGGCGGAAGCGCGAAGCGTCAGTACCAGCCACACCGCCTGGGCAGCCAACGCGGGCGTCTCATCGAGGGCCCCCAGATTGATTGCGACAGTGATCAGGTCCCCGAGGGCATGGGCCACGGCGAGTAGCCGGGCAGAGGCGCGCAAATGCGAAAGGCACTCCTCGCGATTTCCTTGCTGGTCGAACAGGATGCCGAGGTTCGCTAAGGTGGCGGCCTTGCCGCGGACATCGCCGATGTTATCTCTGATTTCGAGGGACTGGCGGTAGAGGGTCATGGCCTCGTCGACCTCGCCGAGCCGCGCTCGCAAGCCCGCCATGGAGTCCAAGGTGGCGGCCTTGCCGCGGACATCGCCGATGTTATCTCTGATTTCGAGGGACTGGCGGTAGAGGGTCATGGCCTCGTCGACCTCGCCGCGCTGCTCCCGCAAGCCCGCCATGGAGTCCAAGGTGGCGGCCTTGCCGC
>JALHNI010000068.1:0-3099 GCA_022843605.1 Bryobacter sp. | reverse complement strand
GACATCGCCGATGTTATCTCTGATTTCGAGGGACTGGCGGTAGAGGGTCATGGCCTCGTCGACCTCGCCGCGCTGCTCCCGCAAGCCCGCCATGGAGTCCAAGGTGGCGGCCTTGCCGCTGACATCGCCGATGTTATCTCTGATTTCGAGGGACTGGCGGTAGAGGGTCATGGCCTCGTCGACCTCGCCGCGCTGCTCCCGCAAGCCCGCCATGGAGTGCAAGGTGTCGGCTTTGCCGCTGACATCGCCGATGTTGTCTCTGATTTCGAGGGACTGGCGGTAGAGGGTCATGGCCTCGTCGACCTTGCCGCGCTGCGCCCGCAAGCCCGCCATGGAGTGCAAGGTGTCGGCCTTGCCGCCGGGATCGTCATTTGGTTCGAGTTCTACCCAGGCGACTTGAAGTCCTTCGAGGTGGCGGGCCATCTCCTCGCCGGTGCCTTCGAGGATGAAGGCGTCGCCTTCGCGGAGGGGCCAACTGGGGGACATCGTGAAGTTACGGATCTTGTCGAGGTGAGCGACGGGCCCCGTGGACTCGTTGATTTCCGGAGGGATGCGCCAGAAGATGCCGCCGGTGAAGCGGCGGCGGATTTCGCACTCACGCATGACCTTGCGGATGAAGGCGGACTTGCCGACGTTTAGCGGGCCGGTGACGGCAATGATGCGGGAGTTGTTGCCGATGTGCCGGCGGAGCCGGATCTCTTCCTCGGGCCAGGGCGGACCTGGGTCCGTGTCCAGAGGGAAGCCATGAAGTTGTCCGGCCATCGGGAGTTCGAGGGCGGCATCGAGGCGCACAAAGACGTCTTCGAAGGAGTCGCGCGGCTGGTAGCGGACGAGGGGCACGCAACTGGGATCATCGTGGGGCATTTGCCCGGCAAGAACGACCCAGGCACGGCAATCGGCGGTGAGTTCGCGGTGGACGGGGTGGCCGCGAGCGACTAAGGCGCGCTCGAGGTCGTGGTGCTCGCCCATAAACGCGATCGCGGGGCGGGATTGGAAACTCCAGAAGCGCAAGGTGCGGTCACGAGAGCCGGAGACCAGCTTGCCGTCCGGGGACCAGGCGAGGGAGGTGACGGAGTCGGTGTGGCCGTCGAGGGACTGGTGCTCTTGAAGCGCCGTATCGAAGACAGAGACGCGATTGCCGTGGGCCACCGCGAGGCGACCGTCGGCGGACCAGGCGAGGGCTTGAATCACGCCACCGAAGGTGAAGGATTTGGTCTCAGAGCCGTGGGAATTTTCCTCCCAAATGAGGACTTGGCCTCGTAGAGATCCCGCGGCCACCTTGTTTCCGCCCATGCAGGCCAAGGCCATGCAGGGGCCGGCAAGCGTGAAGATCGGAAGTTCGTTGGTGGGGTGAATCAACCGGACTTCGCCGTCAGAGAGGCCCACCGCGAACGACCCGATAGAGAGCGGCGCGATCGCGCCGATGCTTTCCAGGAAGAGTTGGCCGCCGCCGGGCCACTCGACTTGCCCTTTCAGCAGAGCGAAGGCGACGGTGCCGCGGCGAAGCCACACGATGCGTTCCGGGCTGAAGGAGGCGTCGCCGGGGCCGCGGTAAGTGCCGCCGGACCAGAGGACGGCGATCTCGTCGCTGCCGAAGGGGCTGAAGTCGATCTGGACAACGGCACCCTCGCCGCGCGTGCGTTCGCCATCAAAGTCGAGCACACCGTCCTCAAAGCCGAGGGCGAGTTTCCCGGCGGCGGAATAGGCGACGGCAGTGACCGCCGAGGAGAAGCGCCGCAGATGCGGATCGCCTTGCTGCATGACGCCGGAGGAGCGAAGCCAGGCGTCATCTTCGACAGCGAAGGGTGCGGCCCAGGCAGGCAACCGCTCCTGACCGTCCTTGTGTGGCACCAGAGCGGGAAAGACGCGCAGCGTGTCCTGATGCTGCCGGATATAATCGAAGACCCGAGTCCGGACGGCGTAGCGTTCCTGAACGGGCAGCGACTCGGCCAGCAGGTCGCGCACGCCGGGGTGGAACTCAAAGGCGTCGCTTTCGGGGTCAGGCGTCTTGTGGATGCGCTCCATCAGGCCGCCCAGCAGGACCTCAGCCAGATGCACCTGTTCCACTTGGTCCCGTGGGAAGATCGTCTGTTGCACCAGGCGCATGACAGGCAGCAGAAGGGGTGAACCAGCCAGAGCTACAGCCAGACGCCAGGCTTCGGGCGAAGCATTGGCTCGAAAGCGAGAGACGAGAGCCTCGGCGCTTTTGAGCGCGACGGGCGCGGCACCGGGCCGCTCTTCTGCGTCGAAGGTGGGGCTGATGAAGATGGCGGGCATCGCGGCTGAAGCCTGGGCCATCAGCATGCGGGCCCATTGACCAACGTCCTGATGGCGGAGGGTGAGAATGGGAATCGCGGTGCCGGTGGGGTGCAGCATCTGCTGCCAACTGGGGCGGTGGGCGGTCCATTGGGTGTTGGGGGTGCCGGGGCGGGCGGCACGGACGAGGGTGTCGGCTTCGCCCAATTCGGTGTGCTCCCAGCGGGGCTCGGGCAGCATCTGCAGAATGGCGACGGGCTGGCGGGCGGCCCAATCAAGCAGCGCGGCGTGCAGGGGTCCGCCGGCCCAGGCGGGGGTGACGCCATGGGTGAGCAGGAGCACCAGACGGCGGCCCTCCGGATCGATGATGGAGCGCGCGCCCCGGACGCGGCCGGTTTGCTCGACGATCTCCACGGCTCCGGCGGCGACGCGGAAGCGGGCGCGGCGGACGTCGCGGAAGGCGCCGTGGGTGCCCAACAGAGTGCTGAACTCGGCGATGGCGCGTTGCCAGACGGCCATGGAGACGGTGTCCTCCACGAGCAGCAGGACGTCGAACCAACGTTCTCGAACCGGGTGGAAGACGAGGGAGATGTCGCGGCGGTGAGCGCTTTCGTCAGCGGTGGCGGCTTCGTCGAACTCGAGGTCGCGACGGGATAAGCGTCGGCGCGCAAGTGGGCGGAGCGCGCGGGCCACGAGCAAGGGATTGGGCAGGGCGGCGGGGTCCGGCACGCCGATGCGCGAGGCGGGCCGCCCTTCCCCGCCCTGAGCCCCGGCCGTGCTCTCGGCGAAGATCTCATTCGAGGAGGCCGGCTTGGGCGAGGGGGCTTCGGGGGTGGCGGGGCG
>JALHNI010000067.1 GCA_022843605.1 Bryobacter sp. | reverse complement strand
ATGACGATGTTCTCATAGCGGCGCGCGATCATTTGCCGGTTTCTTCCTGTGGGCTGTGGAGCGCGAGCAGTGCGAGGCTGCGGTAGAAGCGCATCAGGTCGCGGCAGGGACCGATGGCGGACTTGCGCCAGCGTTCGATGATGGCTTCACGTCGGGCGGAAGGCAGGCGGTGGAACATTCCACGCGGTAACGAGCTACAAGCGAAAGCGATGGTGGCGAAACGCAAGGGCCAGGCGAGAAAGCGCGGCATGCGCGCCCATTGACCGAGTACGAACGCGGTCGCTCTCGTTGCGGTACCGCTCCGCGGCGGGGCGATTTCTTCGCAGATGGCCGCCACGGTCTTTTCGAAGAGGCTACTCAACTGATCCACCCCTTGGTGGCCAGGAACATGATGAAACCGCAGAGCGCGGCGACCACATAGGTGACACGATCCTTCATCACGAACACCACGGGATCTTCCTGGACCTTCCCGCGAGTGGATAGAATCCAGATGCGGATAATCCAGTAGAGATACACCGGAGCAAGCGCCCACAAAGCTTGCGGAGTGCTGTAGAGCTCCTTCACCTTCTCCGTCTGCAGGTAAAGCATAAAAACGACGGTGGAGAGAAACGCACTGCAGACTCCGAACAGATTCACCTGCAGCGTGTCGTCGACGCAATACCCCCGGCCGTTCATGGATCCATTAGTTCTCCTGACGAGGTCCAGTTCTGTCCAACGCTTGCTGAAAGCAAGGCTAAGGAAGAGGAAGAAAGCGAAGGCGAGCAGCCAAACGGAGAACGCCACCCCGGTGACGACGTGCCCGGCGATGATCCGCAACAAGTAGAGGGTGGAGAGGCAGAAGGTGTCAACCAGGGCGATCTTTTTGAGGTACAACGTGTATCCGAGCGAGAGAACGAAATAGGTTCCCAACAGTGCCACCAGAGCGTTCGAAAAGAGCCACGCTGCGCCGAGGCTAGTGAACAGCAGAAGCGGAGCGAGGAGGAATCCGGCGGCGAGGGGAAGATCGCCGCTGGCGAACGGCCGCGCGCGCTTCTTGGGATGGGCGCGGTCGGCTTCGAGATCCACCAGATCGTTGAGAATGTACTGAGCCGAGGAGCAGAGGCCGAAGACGATAAAGCAGAACGTGGACTGCACCAGCAGAGCGGGTTGCTCCAGCTTATGCGCGGCGATGAGCGGAACGAAGATCAGGATGTTCTTGGCCCATTGGTGGATACGCAACGCGCGGGAATAGTGAAGCCAACTGGTGGCTGGCCCGTCAAAGCTCCTCACCCGCGCAACATGCTTTCGCAGTTGCCTCACCACCGAACGGGAAGCGTCGACCGTCACGGCGCTCGAGCAATGGCGCCAGATTTCAAGGTCGGCCTTCGAATCGCCTGCGTATTCGAAATCGTTGCCGAGTTGCTGGCGTAAGACTCGAAGTTTGGCGTTGCCCTTGAGATTCAGGATGCCGTCGCTCGCTAGCACCCGGTCGAAGAAACCAAGATGGTCCGCAATTGGTTGAGCGATCGTCTGGTCCGCGGCGGTAACGAGAAGCAACTGCCGATGAGTATCCTTTTGCCCGCGTAGCCATTCGATAAACGGACGGTTGTACGGCAGAGAGTGGACGTCGATCGAGACGTTCGAGGCGAGTTTGCGTTTCAGGACGGCCGCCCCTTGCAGACACCAAAAGGGAACCAGGACGATGAGCCATGGCTTTTGCTTCAAAAGCCGCGCAAGTGATTCAAAAAGCATGTCGGTCCTGACCAGGGTTCCATCCAGGTCAATGCAGAGCGGCAGCAACTGAGACTCGGAGGTAACCTCGGGCGGTTGGCCGGCGATGAGGTGTGCCTTGCTAATACCGGGGAAATCGGCAGTTCCAAGGAGAAACAGTAGGTCCCTTTTGGGGGCGAAACAAAGCGGTTACCCGCGGCGCTCCGGTGTTTTGTGAGCGCTTTCACCATGTGGCTGAGCCTCATGAAGCTCACCCGAACATCCAAACAGCACCAGGGCTAAAGTCGCAGGTGCGGAGTACCGATTCACTGTTGGTACCAATGGACCTTCTGCGCCGCCGGCTTCCGGCCATCCTCGGACTGTTGGCGTTCGTCGTGCTCGCTCCCCAGTATTGGGCCGCCCTCCGGACCCCGGCCATCGGCATCTACCACGACGACAGCATCTATCTCCTAACGGCCAAATCACTGGCCACCGGGAACGGCTACCGCATCCCCAGCACGCCGGGAAACATTGCCCAAACCAAGTATCCGATTCTTTATCCGGCGGTCCTCTCGCTCGTCTGGCGCCTTGCGCCGGATTTCCCGGCCAACGTCCACTGGCTTAAGTCCGTTTCGCTGCTCTTCGTCCTCGGCTGGCTCGCGTTGTCCTTTATCCTCCTCAATCGCTGGCTTGATGATCCCCTGGTCGCCGTCAGCCTCGTGGCCGTGATCGCCGCATGTCCCCACGTCATATTCCTCGCGACCAGTGCGCTTAGTGAAACCCAGTTTGCCTGCATCCTCACTGGCTGCTTACTGCTCCTCTTCAAAGGTGAAATCCAACCATCACCCGCACTTTATGTGGGTGCCGGGCTTCTCGCCGGCGGAGCCTATCTGACACGTTCGGTCGGCTTCGTGCTGATCCTCGTCCCCACTCTCTATCTTCTTGGCAAACGCCAATGGAAACATGCATTCTGGTACGCGCTCCCCGCCACCCTACTGGCCGGCGGTTGGCTGTTCTGGCAGGTGCGGAACCAACACGCGAACCTCGATCCTTACCTTTCCGCGAGTAACTACTACACCGGTTACAACGTCGTGATCAATTACTCGATTGTAGAGAAACTCAGCATTATCAGCTTGAACGTACTGCACTTGGTCACCAGTCCCTACCAACTCTTCCTGCGGCTGCTTCCGCAAGCCCCCGGTTTAGCCTTCTCTGTGATCTTCATCCTCCTCGGCGCGTGCGGATTCGCCCACGACAAGAAAAGGCGCATCCTGGGCTGGGCGCTGATCGGGAACGTTGTGGTCCTGATGCTCTGGGCCTGGCCGCCACAGCGTTTTCTGGTTCCCTGGCTCACCATCGTCGTCGCCTACGTATGGCTCGGAGTCCCCGTTGGCGCCCGTAAATACGGGCTCGCGTTCGTCTGGCTGATATTTGCCTGCTCGGCCGTTTCCGACATGAACCATACGTTGGACGCCAGGCAGTCGGGCTTTTGGTATCCCGCCCCGGTGGGCGCGAAAGACTGGGCCGCTTTCGAGGAAATGGCCCGGTGGGCGCGAAAGAACATCGAGCCAGAAGCCGTCATCCAATCCAACGTTGACCCTACGGTGTATCTCTTCACCGGACTCAAATCGGTTCGGGGCTTCTCCGGGAACGTCGCGGTCGGTACATACCTGGGTGTCAAAGAGCCTTTAGGTACGCCCGATCAATTCCGCGCGGGACTCATACGTGCCAACGTGCGCTATCTGCTGGTTGTCAAATGGAGGTGGTTCTCTGAGTGTGAGTATTTGGAACGTATACAAGCGGAATTGGTCCGGCACTACCCAGGAGAGCTACAGCAGATCTACGCTGGACCGGTTCCTGGTTTCACCGTCTATCGATTCAGCCCTGGAGGAATCGAGTCAAAGCCGCGCGCCCGTGACGCCCGGGAACCCGTGATGCCCAATCTCAACCTCTCAACTTTTAAGCGATAGTCTGCCCCGACGCGGGGGGGGGGCGGCGTGCCGGGAATGGCGGCTCCTCATTGAAACAAGACGACAATCCAAAAACGGCGCCGCTCAGTAGCCCTACAAGGTGACGGGCCATTTTCGCCCCTTCATCGAGTCATACTTGCTCGACGCCGGTGGCAGGTAATCGGCGGTGGACTGCATCCAGTCCGCCAGGCGGTCCATCAAGGCGGCTTTCACTGTGCGTAGCGCTGGATCGTCCGCTAAGTTATTGAATTCGTTTGGATCCCGCTCCAGGTCATAGAGCTCGATCGCCGCTCGTGTCGGCGTGAATATCAGCCGCTGCTCTTCCGTCAGCCCGCCGCTCTTCACCAGCTTCGTCATCTGCTCCCAACTCGGCGACTGCGCCAGATCGGACGGCGGCCGGTACGGGAAATGCGGCGCGGCGTTGACGATCAGCTTGTGTGTCCGGGTCCGCACACTGCGGACCGGGTCGAAATTATCGTGCCAGTTTCGTTCGCCGAACACCGCTGTCCGCGCCTCATACGGCCGGCCCAGCAGCGCCGGCAGAAAGCTCTGGCCCTGCATCTTAGCGGTCTTCTTGAGTCCCGCGAGTTCCAGCCACGTTGGCGCGAAGTCGACATGCGAGATCAGGTCGCTGTTCACCGCTCCCGCCTGGATCTTGCCGGGCCACCAGGCCAGCAGCGGCGTCCGCAGTCCGGCATCGTAGCAGGTGCCCTTGGCCCGCGGAAACGGCATGCCGTTGTCCCCGGCCATAAAGACGACCGTGTTCTCCGCCAAGCCGCGCGTCCGCAGCAGGTCGAAAAGCTGTCCGCATTCGGCGTCCATGCGGGCGATGAAGTCGTAGTAATGCGCCAGATCCTGCCGCACCTCCCGCGTATCCGGCAAATAAGGCGGCACGGTCACCTGGGCCGGATCGTGCGGCGGCGTAAAGGCGCCTGCCCGGTAGGGCCGGTGCGGGTCCGTGAAGCCCAACTGCAAAAAGAAGGGCTTTTTTGCGGGCAGAGCATCGAAGAACTTGCTGAACGGCGCTTTGGCGTCGCCGTAGAAGTCGAGCCGCTTCTGGAAGCCCGCTCCCTGGTGGTGCTTGCGGAAGATGCCAGTGAAGTAGCCGCGTTCCTTCAGCATGTCGATGACGGTCGGCTCCCAGTCGGGCAGCGGAGCATGCAGCCGGGACATTCCCACCGTGTGCGGCGTGCACCCGGTAAAGATGCTCGCCCGATTGGGGCTGCATTGCGACGACGACACGAAGGCATGCGTAAAGCGCATCCCCTCCCGCGCCATCCGGTCCAGATGCGGCGAAGTCACCGCCCGGTTGCCGTAAGCGCCCAGGTCCTGGAAGCTGTGGTCGTCGGAGATCAGAAAGACGATATTCGGCGGAGGAGTGCCCTGAGCGAAGGCTGCGGGAGCGCTTTGCATCAACAGTCGGCGGGTCAACATAGCGGCCATCGTACACTGAAAAGGAAAAAAATGAAGCTGACTTCGTTCGCCAAAGCCGGTGGTTGCGCCAGTAAACTCGCCCCCGGACTTTTAAATCAAGTATTAAGCCGCATCCCGCGCTTAACCAATGAGCACGTTCTCGTCGGCTTCGACACCTCCGATGACGCCGGCGTCTACCAACTCACCCCGGACCTCGCCCTCGTCCAAACGGTCGACTTCTTCACCCCCATCGTCGACGACCCCTACACCTTCGGCGCCATCGCCGCCGCCAACGCCCTCTCCGACGTCTGGGCCATGGGCGGCACGCCCATCTCCGCGCTCTCCATCCTCGCCTTTCCCGAGAAAGGCGACCTCGACACCCTCGAAGCGATTCTGCGCGGCGGCGGCGACAAGCTCAAGGAAGCCGGCTGCGTCCTCCTGGGCGGCCATAGCGTCCGCAGCGAAGAGATCAAGTTCGGCTACGCGATCACCGGCACCATTCACCCCGCCAAGGTGAAGGCTAATACGGGCGCTCAGGTGGGTGACGCTCTCGTTTTTACTAAGTCGCTTGGTACGGGCGTCATCACCACCGCCCTGAAGCAGGGCATCGCCGACCCTGCCCATGTCGACGCCGCCATCGCCAGCATGCTTACCCTCAATCGTGCCGCCGCCGAAGCGCTCGATACGGTCGAGGCTCACGGCGTCACCGACGTCACCGGCTTTGGCCTCATGGGTCATGGCCGCGAAATGGCCAAGGGCAGCAATGTCACGCTCGAGATCGAGTGGCGAGCGCTCAGCTTCTTGCCCGGCGCCATCGAGTACGCCCAGGCCGGCGCCTTATCCGGCGGTCTCAAGAACAACCGCGACTTCGCCGAATGCACCGTCACCATGGCTCCTGATGTGCCCGTAGCCATTGCCCACCTGCTCTACGACCCCCAAACCAGCGGCGGACTCCTGATCTCCATGCCGGAGAAAGACGCCGCCGCCTTCCCCATCGGCCGCCGGATCGGCCGCGTTCTGGAAAGAGGAGAACACTCGCTTTGCGTGAAGTAAACCCCATCATCGTCGCCCTCGACGTCGAAACCGCTGACCAAGCTCGGCAACTCGTCGCAACGCTCGGCGACGCCGCCCGCTTCTACAAAATCGGCATGGAACTTTATGCCTCCGCCGGCATGGAGTTCGTCCGTGAACTGCTGGGGGCAGGGAAGCAGGTCTTCCTCGACCTCAAGTTTTACGACATCGGGGAGACCGTCAAACGCGCTGTCGCTCAGGTCGCCAAAGTAGACGGCATCCGCTTTCTTACCGTTCACGCCCACCCTTCCGTCATGCGTGCTGCCCGCGAAGGCAAAGGCGATTCGGCGCTGCAAATCCTCGCCGTCACCGTCCTCACCAGTTGGACCGAGGCCGACCTCGCCGCCGATGGCCACACCGAAACCGTCGGACAACTCGTCGCCCGCCGCGTCGCGAACGCCCGCGATTGCGGTATGGACGGCCTCATCTGCTCACCGCTCGAAGTCGCTCGCGTCCGTGAAATTGCCGGACCTGCCGCAATTCTCGTCACCCCCGGCGTCCGCTCCGCGGGCGCCGATACTGGCGACCAGAAGCGAATTGCCACTCCCGAAGCGGCCATCGCCGCCGGCGCGAACTATCTGGTGATGGGCCGTCAGATTACTCGTGCTACTGATCCCGCTGTTGAAATACACCGCATCCTGAAATCCCTTCAGTAACTTCGCCGCGATTGATCCGATTAATGGCGTCTATTGGCGTTAGTTAGTTTTGTTTATTTGCCCCCCATATTAAAATCTGCCTACACTGATTGACAATTGGCGATTCGCCACACTGCCTAATTCAGCTTGTTTGGGGAAAATTAATCTATGCGTCGGATTCTCTGCCTTGTTTACTTGGCACTTTTGCCGCTTTTCTCATTCGCGCAAACCGTTACCTCGCTCAACGGTTTGGTGACTGACCCCACCGGAGCCGCCATTCCCGGCGCTAACCTCGTCCTCGTCAGTAAGGACACCAGTGCCCAACGTGAGGCGGTCTCCGATGACTCCGGGCGTTACCAGTTTCCGGCTCTTACTCCGGGCCTGTATCAGCTCAAGGCCTCGAAACCTGGCTTCTCGAGTGTTTCCGTGCAGGATGTCCGGCTTCTGGTGAACACGCCCGCCACCATCAATGTCGCCTTCGAGGTGGTTGGCGCCGTCGCCACCACTGTTGAAGTTTCCGCCGAATCGACGCAACTGAATACCGTTGACGCCACACTGGGCAAATCCTTCGGCACCAAGCCCATCCTGCAGTTGCCCTTCGAAGGCCGCAACGTCGCGAAGATCCTCTCCCTGCAAGCGGGCGTCTCCTGGGTTGGCGATACGGACTCGGTGAACGGCGGCGTCAATACCGCCACTGACCGCGGCGGCGTCGTCAACGGCGGCCGCTCCGACCAAAGCAACATCACCCTCGACGGGGTCGATGTGAACGACCAACAAACTCGCGGCGCCTTCAGCAGCGTCCTGCGCGTTACTCTCGATTCGGTTCAGGAGTTCCGCGTCACCACCAGTAACGCCAATGCCGACGCCTCGCGCGGCTCCGGCGCACAGGTCACACTGGTAACCAAGTCCGGCACGAACGAGCTTCACGGCTCCCTCTATCATTACCTCCGCAACAAGGCCACCAACGCCAACACTTTCTTCAACAACCTGTCCGGTGTACCCACGCCTAAGCTGAACCGCAACATCTTCGGCGGCAGCATCGGCGGGGCGGTGCCGAACTCGAAGAAAAAAATGTTCTTCTTCGGTAACTACGAAGGCCGACGCGACTCACTCGAGCAGAGCGTCCTTCGCGTCGTTCCCACCGAAACCCTTCGTCGCGGCATCACTCGCTATGTCGCCCGCGGCGGCAATATCGTCGACGTCAGCCCGCAGGAACTTGCCGCGCGCCTCGGCGCCAATCCCGGCGTCAACCAGAACGTCCTCTCGATGTTCGCCCAGTATTATCCGCTGCCCAACGACCGTACGGCTGGTGACGGCATCAATAGCTCCGGCTTCCGCTTCAATGCGCCTGTAAAGAACAAGTTCGACACCTTCATCGCCCGCTTCGACTACGTGCTGAACGACAAGCACACCTTCTTCCTCCGCGGCCAACTGCAGGACGACGTCGAAAATGGCACTCCCCAGTTTCCCGGTGCGGCTCCAAATATTCAGTCCCTCACGAATAGCAAGGGTCTTGCCGCCGGTTGGAATGCCGTCATCACGCCCACCCTTTACTCCACCACCCGCTTCGGCGTTACCCGTCAGTCACTCGAAGACGCCGGCATCGGCCAGTATTCGCTGATTACCTTCCGCACTTTTGACAACCCCGTCGGCTTAACCCGTTCCTTCCGCCGCATCAGTCCGACTTACAACCTCACCCAGGATTTCGTCTGGACCAGGGGCGCCCATTCTTTCTCCTTCGGCGGCAGCTACCGCCGCTTTGACAACGATCGCCTCAGCTACGCTAACTCGTACTTCGGCAGCCAGGTAAACTCTTCCTGGATGAGCGCGAGCGGCGGTGTTTTGAGCGCCCCGTTTGTCGATGCCAACAACGCCGCCATCGGCATTAGCCCCGGCGGCCGCACCCAGTTCAACGACGCCGCCGCCGCTGTGCTCGGTCTCGTCACTCAGGTCACCTCGAACTACAATTACCTGCCGCAGAATGGCCAAGTTACCGCTCTGCAGCCCGGCGCCCCTAACCCCCGTAACTTTCGCGGCGAAGAGTCCGAAATCTTCTTTCAGGACACCTGGAAAATTAGCCGGGGGCTTACGCTCACCGGCGGCGTCCGCTACATGTACTGGCCCGCTATCTATGAAGTCAACGGTGTTCAAACGAGCCCCAATATCCCGCTCAGCGAATGGTTCGATCGCCGCGTGGCGAATGCCAACGCCGGTCTCGGTGGCCAAACCGGCCTCGCCCCGATCTCCTACAATCTGGCGAGCGGTCAGAATGGTCGTCCTCTTTACGACAACCTCCACAACTGGTCGCCCCGCCTCGCGCTCGCTTACTCGCCGCAGGGCAATGACGGCTTGAGTAAGTTTCTCTTCGGCGGCGCCGGCAAGACCGTCATCCGCGCCGGTTGGGGCATGTACTACGACGTCTTCGGCGCCGGGCTCGTGCGCTCCTACGACGCCTCGGCCCTCGGCCTCTCCACGAGCCTCAACAACTCCTCCGGCCGTCTCACCATCGAAGAGGCGCCCCGCTTCACCAGTCTTTTCGCCTTGCCTCAGAGCCTCGTGACGCCCCCGCCCCCGGCCACCTTCCCGGTGACGCAGCCTAACAACTTCGCCATCACCAACTCGCTCGACGATCGCCTCAAGGCGCCCTACGTCATGCGCTGGAACCTTTCCGCCTCCCGCGAACTCCGCGACGGCTGGACCGTCAGCCTCGGCTACGTCGCCAGCGAAGGGCGCCGTACCCTCACCAGCGAGGACTTGGCTACGCCCCTGAACATTCGCGATCCTCAGTCCGGCCAGGACTGGGTTACCGGAGCCGCCGCCGTCATCAACCAGATGAACATCAACAACCGCAAAGAAATCCAGGGCACTTTGTCGGCTGCTCAACTCGGCGGCATCCGTCCGGTGCCCTTCTTCGAGAACATGTTCCCCGGCTTGGCCCGCAACGGACTCACGGCCACTCAAGGCGCTCTCCGACTCTTTGAGCAGAACTTCCCCGACTCCACGTACGTCCTCGAACTGACTGACCGTTTGAACTCGCCCTCGGCCAGCCGCTTGGGCCAGTTCGCCTTCTATAGCCCGCAGTTCTCTTACCTACGTGCCCTCCGTTCCGTAGGCTCCTCCAGCTACCACTCGATGCAGTTCGGCGTCCGCAAGGGCTTCCGTAACGGCGATCAACTGGACTTCAACTGGACTTGGTCCCACTCCTTTGACATGGGCTCGGTCACAGAGAACGATGCCTCCGCCGAAAACCGCGGCATCATCATCAATCCTTACAACCGCAAGCAGATGCGCGCTTCCTCTGACTTCGACCAGCGCCACAACTGGAACGCCAACTACGTCTACAACCTCCCCATCGGCCGCAACCAGCGCTACCTCTCCGGCGCCGGTCGCGTAGCGAACTTCCTCGTTGGCGGCTGGCAGCTCGCCGGCCTTATGCGCATCACCACCGGCTTGAATGTCAGCGTCGGCCACAACCGTACTTGGCCCACCAACTACAACATCACCGGTTGGGCCACGCAGGTCGGGCCCGCGGCTGACGGCACCAACAAGAATGCACCTCCCTCGGTTGCCGGTCAAACTACCGGCCCCAACGTCTTCCAGAACCCGCAGTCGGCCCTCGACGCCTTCGGCTTCACCATGCCCGGCGAAATCGGCAATCGCAACAATGTCCGCGGCGACGGTGTCGCCAACATCGACATGAGCCTGGCTAAGAACTTCTCCATGCCCTATCGCGAATCGCACAAAATGCAGTTCCGATGGGAAGTTTTCAACGTCACCAATACCACCCGCTTTGACCCGCGGAACATCAATTTGAGCCTCGGCAACCGCACCACTTTCGGGCGCTACCAGGGCACACTGCAGCCTTCACGCGTCATGCAGTTCTCGCTCCGCTACGACTTCTAGCGGCTTGCACCCGGTCCTCGCTCATGACAAACTGTACGCCAACGGGGAGTCATGAGCGAGGAGCTTCTATGAAACTAACCACTGCTATTCTGCTCGGTGCCTCACTGGCATCGGCCGCCACTTTAAGCGATAGTCTGCAATCCGGCAAAGCCGCCCTGCAATCCGCCGGACCCCTGGCCTTCGGCCCGGAAGGCATTCTCTTCGTCGGCGATACCAAAGGCGCCGCCATCTTCGCTTTCGACACGGGTGACCAGAAAACCACCAAATCCGCCACGCCGGTTGACCTGCAAGGCCTCGGCGGCAAGATCGGTGCCCTCGTTGGCGTCACCGCTGACCAGATTCTCGTTAATGACCTCGCCGTAAACCCCCTGTCCAAAAACATCTACCTCTCCGTCTCTCGCGGCAAAGGCCCGGAAGCCATTCCGGTGATCGTCAAAATCGATGGCGCGGGCAAAATCACTGAACTCAAGCTCGAGAACATTCGCCACGCCAGCGTCGCTCTGCCCAACGCTCCCGCCGCCGACGCCATGGAGCGTGGCCGCAGCAAGCGCCAGGAAGCCATCACGGACCTCGCCTGGGCCGATGGCCGCGTCCTCGTCGCCGGACTCTCGAACGAAGAATTCAGCTCGAACCTGCGTGCCATCCCGTTTCCCTTCCGCTCCGCCGATCAGGGTGCAAGTGTGGAGATCTTTCACGGCGCGCACGGCCGCTTCGAAACCAACTCGCCCGTCCGCACCTTCGTCCCCTATCAGATCGCCGGCGAAAGCTACGTCCTCGCCGCCTATACCTGCACCCCTCTCGTGAAGCTCCCCATGTCCTCGCTCAAGAGCGGCGCCAAGGTGAAGGGCACCACCATCGCCGAACTCGGCAACGGCAATCGCCCTCTCGACATGGTCGTTTACCAGAAAGAAGGCAAGGACTTCATCCTGATGAATAACTCGAGCCGCGGCGTCATGAAGCTTCCCACCAACAATCTCGGGTCCGCACCCGCCATCACCGCCAAGACGGACATCACCGGCGTCCCCTATGAGACGCTCGCTCAGTTCAAAGGCGTTGAACAACTCGATCGCTACGACGCCGGCCGCGCTCTTATGCTCGTCCGTTCCGATGCCGGTTCTCTGGATCTGAAGACCGTTGCGCTTCCCTAAGCTGAATCTTTGGGATGGGCCTCCAGGCCCTCCCTCCCTCGTCCTCGTGCTGGTTGCCACCCTGCTGGCCGCGCCCCCCGCTATCACCTATCGCGACGGAGGCTTCATCGCAACCGGCAAACTCAGCTTCGCTGTCTCGCTCCATCAGCCTGACGCCCCCGCCCTTGACGGCACCCTCGCCCACACCTCCAACGAGACCATCTTCACGCCTCGTTATCCGCCCCAACCCGGGGCCACCTACCGCATTGACGTTACCGGCCAGCCCCCCATCCTCATCCGCGTCCCGGACCGCGCGCCCCGGCCCCCCGCCACCCTCACTGCCGTCTACCCCAGCGCCTCCGTCCTGCCCGAAAACCAGCTCAAACTCTACCTGCATTTTTCCGCCCCCATGAGCCGTAGCGAAGCCGTCCGCCGCATCCGACTGCTCCGCCAGAATGGCGAATCCGTCAGCCTCCCATTTCTCGAAATCGACGAAGAACTCTGGGATCCCGACGCGCGCCGCCTCACGCTCCTCTTCGACCCCGGCCGCATCAAACGCGGACTCTTGCCTCGCCAGGAAGTCGGTGCCGCCCTGATACCCGGAGAACGCTACACCCTCGTCATCGACGCCGCCTGGCCCGACGCCTACGGCCAGCCGCTCGCTCAAGGCATTCGTCACGAGTTCACCGCCGGCCCCGCCGACCGCACCCCCGTCAACCCCCGCACCTGGCGCCTGACGCCCACCGCCAAGGATCTGCTCATCGATTTCGGCGAACCCCTGGACTCCGCCCTCGCCCCCCGCCTCATCCGCGTCCTCGACGTTCCCGGCCAAGTCGTTCTCGAGCAAAACGAAACCCGTCTTCGCTTCACGCCGCACCAACCCTGGAAGCCCGGTACTTACACCCTCGAAGTCCACCCCGCCCTCGAAGACCTCGCCGGCAACCGCGTCAACCGCCCCTTCGACGTCGATCGCTTCGATCGCGTCACCACCATCCAGGACCGCGAGCCCCCCACCCAGATCGTCTTCACCGTCCGCTGAGCCGTTAGCTTCTACGGGAGCGGAGTTCGAAGTTCACACCCTCTTGCGCCTGTAAGTGCGCAAGTACTCCAAACAAATTCTTCGCCGAAGGATTGCCGTTCGGACCAAACATCCGCATCAGGCTATTCGCCGGGATCGACGTAGCCTTCTCCAATTGTTGAAAACCCACGGTGGCGTTAATGTAGTTGTGCAAGATGGCGCGGCCGGTCTTCTCATCGCCCGAAAGCATCAGTTCAATCGCCTCGCGAAGCAGCGCCTTCCGAAATTGCGGTTCCTGCTGAGCGCGCTCCCGAATCGTCTCCCGGAAATCCTTGGTGAGTGCCATCGCTTACTTCTTTCTTTCCTGGTAGTCTGTCCAATACGTCTTTGCCTGCTGGATGTCCAATTGCTGTCGCTTCTTCGTACCCCCGCCCAGCAAAATTACGAGCCGGTTCCCTTCGCGGCCGAAGTAAATCCGATAGCCAGGGCCAAAATCAATCTTGAATTCAAGCAGGCCCCCACCCAAGGCTTTGGCGTTCGATAAGTTGCCATCCGCAATCCTTTCCAGTGCCGTGGCCACCTTCGCCGCCGCCTGCACGTTCAGCGCTCGGAGCCACTTGCCAAACGGGCTCCGCCCTGAGGAATCGAGGTATTCACGAACCTCAGTCACTCTTTGATGATAACCTAAATGTTATTAACGCCTCGCCTACCGCTTCACCTTCCACTCCTCATCGAAGAAGCCCGCCCGCACCACCTTGCCGGGCCAATGCCGGTCGGGCGGCGTTGACAAATCGACGATCGCCCAGTCCGGCAGCATCGGCACCTGCCGCGAATTTGTCCCATCCGCATCCTCGCGGAACGTGAACCCGCTGTTCAGCACCACGTATCGCGTCGGCTGCAGCGGATTCGGATACACCATCACCGCCGCTTGACCCGCCTCCGCCTTCACCGGCAACTGCTCCGCGATGCGCGCGATCACCTGATTGCTCCCCGCGTCGCCCCACAGAATCAGATGGCTCTCCGCCATGTCGGCTTCCGTCACCTGGGTATCGTCCTTCACCCGGACCTCGCCCCGGAAAATCCCCCGCCAGCGCTTCATCGCCCGCTCCATCTCGCCCGCCGCCCATGCGCCCAGCTTCGCGTCTCGCGACTGGCCTGTCGGCCGCACAAAAAGGAAGCGGCTCATAAACGCGTCGTCGATCGGCCCCTGCAACCCATGCCGTTTGGCCAGCCCTGGCTTTGCGGGACCCGCTACCCACTGAATCCCCTCCCGGTGAAACTCCGCTTGCCAACTCAAGTCCGTATTTGCCCCCTTCGGCCAACGCACCGGCGTCCCGTTGATCGTCACCGTCGGCTTCACTTCCTGGTCGAACGGATACTCCCCCGGCCCAAACTCCAGCCGGAACGCCTTCACGTTCTCCGTCCGCAGCGTAAAGAAGCCCGGCTCCCGGATCTCAGCTTCCACCCGCGCCCGGTCCCAATGCGACTCCAGCGCCTCCACCTTCAACCAGCGCATCTGGTTGTACCGAAGCGTGTAAGTGACGAAGCGCAACTTACGGGGCACCGCCCGCCGGCCCTTCTCGGCCAACGCATCGACCCGCGCGGCGACCTCTAACTTCGCCCCCGGCTCATACTTATGTTCCGTATTCGGCCCAATCACATGCGCCAGTGACAACCCCTCACCCTCCAACGCCCGGCCCATAATCTGTGCCGCCTGAATTTGCTTGTCTTTCTCTCCCGAGTAAGCCACCAGCGGCAAGTTATAGAAATTCGCTGCGTAGTCCGTCGCGTCATACCAGTGAAAGAGTTGACGTTCCCATAACGGCATCGCCTTCAAAGTCTCGGCCGTCATCTTTTGATACTGTGCCGTCTCCGCGAAGCCTGCCCCCGGTGCCGCCACGGCAAACATTCCGGCGTAATGCGCCCCGATATGCCACGTCGACGCCCCGCCCATCGAAAATCCCCGCAGCGCGATCCGGTCCTCATCGATCGCGTAACGGCGCTTCACATCGGCCACCGCTTCCAATAGGTCGATTTCGCCCGCAAACTTACTCGCATTGCAGTAACGTCCGTAAAGATGCAGCATGATCGTGTCACGCGGAGTGAATTCGCCCATGTTATTTAGCCGCTGCCACAGAAACGCGAGTTCGCTGAGCGTATCGCCCCGCCCATGCAGCCAAATGTCCAGCCGCCACTTCCGCGGCGCGTCGGCCGAGTAACTCGGCGGTACCACCAACCCGTAGGGCTGAATGCTGTCATCCAGCTTTGACTGATACCCCAGCGGCACCAGCCCCTTGGCTCGCGTCCAGGGCGCGCTGCCCGTCGACAACTGCTCCGCCCGTTCCATCGCGTACGCCAGCAGATCGTGCGCCCGCCCGAACTCAGCTAGCTGGTAGAACTCGTTGTATCGAAGCGCCGAAGCCACCGCCCGTTCAATGACTGCCACGTCGCTGTAGTGCGGTGACCCCTTCAGCGGCGTCATCGCTTCGCGCAACCGCGAAAGTTCAGCCTCCAATTGTTGCCGCTCCTCGGCCGGAATCGCAATCCCGGGGGGCGGCAGCGGCTTCTGGGCAAAGGCAACAGTGGCAATCAACAGCAGGACAATTCGGTTCACGCTGCTCATGCTATCAGGACTACCGGCAACAGCGCTGATATAGCCGCCGCAGAGCCTGCTGATAGGCCTCGCCCGCGATCATCGGCAGATCCTCATGGCCCGCTCCTGGCACCAGCAGAAATTCCTTGGGCTCCGGCGCAGCCGTATACAAATCGCGGCCCAGTTGCAGGTTGATCACCCGGTCCCGGTCGCCGTGGATGACGAGTAGCGGCACTTTCACTCCGGGGATTTTGGTGATCGACTCGTAGCCCAGAGGCAGCGTCCAGCCCACCAATGGCAGGATCCTCGCCGCCACGGCACGCGCACTCGAGAATGGCGCTTCCAGCACCAGCCCGCCCACCTTTTGTTTCGACGCCAACTCAACCGCCACGGCCGACCCGAGCGACAACCCCTGGACCACAATCCGCTCCGCCGGATACCCGCGCTGCCGCAGCCATTCATACGCTGTTTGCGCGTCCAGATATAGCCCCGACTCGCTTGGCGAGCCCGTACTCTGGCCGTAGCCGCGGTAGTCGATAATCAGAACCGAATGGCCCGCCTTGCGAATCGCCTGCAGATGTTCCGAGTAAATCGCCAAGTATCCGCCGTTGCCATGCAGATAAAGCGTCGCCAATGGCGCTCCCGGCGCTTCGAACCACCAACCCTGTAACCGCTCACCGTCCGCTGTCGGCAACGTTATGACCCGCGCCCCAGCCGGCACTTCGCTCTCCACGCCGCGTGAAGGAAAGTAGGTGTACTTGCGGCCCAACCAAACCAGCGTGCCCCAAATCACCAGGGCATAAACGAAAATGCGCAGAGCCAGACTCATCGCTTCATTCATCTGACTCCGCGCCGCGGACCCTGGTTCCCTATTTCTTGGCGATTGCGTTGATTGCCGCCTGCGCCACCTGCTCGTCCTGCGCCGCTGTTGCTCCGCTCACCCCAACTGCGCCGAGGCACTGCCCATCAATCAGAATCGGCAAACCGCCCTGAATCGGGAACGCATCCGGCATGTTCAACGTCGCCAGATTCCCCTCCTTGATCAACGCATCGTTTTGCGCCTTCGATGGCCGCCGGAAAATCGCTGCCGCCCGCGCCTTCCGCTGCGCGAAGTTCACCGTATGTGGGCCGGGTTTATCCTGCTTCTCAAAAAACAGCAGATTGCCCGCCTCGTCCACAATTGCCAGCGAAACTTCCACGCCAATCTTCGCCGCCTCGGCCTCTCCGGCCGCCACCATTTGCTTGATGACGGCCAGATTGAGAGCCTTCTTTGTCGATAGATCCGCCGCGGGCAGCGTGATGGCCAACGTCAGCAGCAGTAAGTACCGCACTTACTTCAGCCCCAGCACCCGCCGGTTGCGTTTCACATCCGTCTCCACGCCGGCGAAGTCGTCAAACGCCTTCGAGGGCGGCTCAATCAGATGCGAAGCAATAAACGGCGCACCCTCGGCCGCGCCCTGCGATGCATCCTTGTAGCAGCACTCCCACTCGAGTACGGCCCAGCTCTTGTAGCCGATCGCCGTCATCCGGCTGAAGACCTGCTTAAAGTCCACCTGACCATCGCCAAGCGAACGGAACCGCCCCGGACGCTGCGCCCAGCCCTGGAACCCACCGTATACGCCCGACTTCTCATTCGGGCGGAACTCGGCGTCCTTTACGTGGAAGGCCTTGATGAACGGCGCGTAAGTATCGATGAACCGGACATAGTCCAGGCACTGCAGAACAAAGTGCGAAGGATCGTAGTTGATCGCCACGCGCGGATGGTTGCCTGTCGCTTCGCGGAACATCTCGAAGGTAATGCCGTCGTGCGTATCTTCGCCCGGATGGATCTCGTAAGCCACATCCTGGCCCTGCTTATCGGCAAAGTCCAGCAGCGGTTTCCAGCGCTTGCCCAACTCCTTGAAGGCCTCTTCCACCAAACCTGTCGGCCGCTGCGGCCACGGATACAGGAACGGCCACACCAACGCGCCCGTAAAGCTCGGGCACACGCTCAAGCCCAGATTCTTCGAAGCCTTGAAGACCAGCTTCAACTGCTCGGTCGCCCATTGCGTCCGCGCCTTCGCATCACCCCGCACTTTCGGATCGGCAAACGGGTCGAACATCTCGTCATAGGCGGGATGGACGGCCACCAACTGGCCTTGCAGGTGGCAAGCCAACTCCGTAATTTCGAGTCCGTTCATCTGCGCGCGCAAGTCGTCGCAGTAGCTTTTTGACGAAGCGGCCTTGTTCAGGTCAATGATGCGCGAGTCCCAGGAAGGCAGTTGGCAGGCGATGTAGCCAAGGTCCTTCGCCCATTTGGTAATGCTCGACAAGCTGTTGAAAGGGGCGGCATCGCCCATGAATTGCGCGAGAAAGATCGCGGGTCCTTTGATTTGTGCCATGGCGGTGCGTTCATTGTACGCCAATTCCTCTGCTATCCTTCCTCCGGAATGACTCGTCGCTCAAAGGTGGCTGCGACGGCCGCGCTGTTCATCTTTTTGTCTTGTCTGGCTTGGCTGTTTCCCGTGGCCGCCTTCTATCTATTGCACTATCCCTACTACGCCTTTTACTACCTCCCATTCCGGGAAAGGTCCGTCACCCTGGAGTTGCCCGTGCGCTGGGAAACTCTACCTCCCGGGACCGCGCATGGCATCTCGCCCTCGGCCAAGCCTGTCTTTCTCCGCTTTGTCGCCAACCCCAACATGGGCTTCGTCGTGGACGCCAACGAAGTGGAACTGCTGCGCAACAGCAACTCAGGTACATCGACGATCCGTGTCCAGCTTCGCGGCGACCACGGCAAGGGCTATCAGTCCGTCCAACTGCTCCAAGTCGGGCGTCTGCCCTTCTACGGCACCGCGATTTCCACCCGCCGGTGTCCGGGTACTTGTCCCGATGGTTTCGGCATCGATCCGCTGGATACGGCGATCTGCGGCGGTATTTGCCGCGACAAGTAATTTCCCTTGCTATGCTGGCCGGTGGATGAATCGCAACTACCTGGTGCTCCTGCTGGCCTTGGCCACCCCCCTGTCCGGGGCCTTTCGGGCCGGCGCCGCCTATCGCGTCATCACTCCGGATATCCGCTCCGATGCCCCTCCGGTCTACATTGCCGGCTTCGGCCAGAACCGCCTCGCCACCGGCGTCCATGACCCTCTCTTCGTTCGCTGTCTCGCGATGGCCACTGGTAAAAAGCCCGTCGTCCTCTGCGGCGTTGACCTCATCGGCCTCTTTCTCGACGACGTCGAAAAGATTCGCCAAGGCGCCCGTACCCAGCTCGGCCGCGACCTCGACGTCGTGATCTCCTCGACCCACGGCCACGAAGGTCCGGACACCATGGGCCTGTGGGGTCCTAAGCCCGGCGTCACCGGCATCAACGAAACCTACAACGCCTTTGTCATCCAACGCAGTGTCGAAGCCGTCGTCGCCGCGGTCAAGGGCATGAAGCGCGCGCAACTGCTCCTGGCCCGTACTGGCTTCCCCGACCTCAAGAGCTTCATCAACGACACCCGGCCGCCCGTCGTCAACGACCCCGAACTCATCGCCCTCACCGTCCGCGACCGCCGCCGCCGTACCATCGGTACCCTCATCAACTGGGCCAACCATCCCGAAGCTCTCGGTTCCGCCAACACCCTCGTCTCCGCCGACTACCCCGCAGCCTATTACCGCGTCATGGAAACCCTCCGCGGCGGCGTCGCCGTCTTCATGAACGGTGCCGTCGGCGGCATGCAATCGCCCCTCGGCGCCCAGATCATTGACCCCACCACTCGGCAACCCGCCGAGGGCTTCCGCTTCGCCGAGACCATCGGCGAACGCCTCGCCGACCTCGCCCACGACGCCCTCAACAACGCCCGCCCCCTCTCCATCGACCGCGTTGAATACGCCGAAAAACGCATTCAGATTCCTGTCGCCAATGAGGGTTTCAAGCAGGCCGCCGCCGCTAATCTCTACGGTGGCCGCAAAGCCTTCCGCCCCGATGGTACTAGCGAAACCGTCGTCGGCTACCTCCGTCTCTCCGGCGGCAAGAAAGTTCGACTCGAAGCCGCCGCCATCCCCGGCGAACTCTACCCCGAACTCAGCGTCGGCGGCGTTCAGAAGTATCCCGGCGCCGACTATCCCGATGCCCCCGTCGAGCCTGCCCTGAAACCCCAAATGACCGCTCCCTTCAAGATGCTCTTCGGTCTCGCCAACGACGAAATCGGCTACATCATCCCCAAGTCCGAGTGGGACGAGCGCGCGCCCTGGCTGCAGAACGCCCCCAAGCGCTGGTATGGCGAAGTCAACTCCATCGGCCCAGAAGCGGCTCCCCTCATTCAGGCGGCCTTCGCCGCCCTTCTCCGCCGGTAGCCTCCGCCGGCAGCTAGGCTTTTGCCTCGGCAATAGGTAACCTGGAGTCTTGTCTAACCCGATCGTCAAAGTGAACCGCAAGGCCGTCTCCCGTGTTGAGAGCGGCCATCCCTGGATCTTCATGAGCGACCTGGAGGCGCGCGGTACCGCCCAACCAGGCGCCTTCGTCAGCGTCGCCGATGGCCGGGGCCGCATCTTCGGCAACGCGCACTACTCCTCCACCTCGCAGATCAGCCTCCGCATGTTGAGCCGCGACACGCACCTCACCGAGGTCGCCTTGTTGCGCACCCGTCTGGAAGCGGCCGCCCAGTTCCGTGAGCGTGTGGTGCGGGACACGAATTCTTACCGCCTTGTCCACGCGGAAGCGGACCAGCTTCCCGCCCTCATCATTGATCGTTATGGCGACGTGCTGGTGATTCAGACGCTCGATCAGGGAATGGACCGCGCGAAGCCTCAGATCGTCGACCTTCTGCAAGAGATCTTCCATCCCGCGGCCATTGTCGAGCGCAATGACGTTCCGGTCCGCAAGCTTGAAGGGCTGGCTCTCGAAAAGGGCGTCCTCCATGGCGAACTGAACGGGCCGATCACGGTCACCATGAACGGCCTCTCGCTCACGGCCGACGTCCTGGGCGGCCAGAAGACCGGCGTGTTTCTCGATCAGCGCGAGAACTACCTCGCCGCCCGGCGTCACGCCCGTGGCCGCGTCCTCGATTGTTTTTGTTCTACGGGCGGCTTCGCCGTGCACATGGCGTCCGCGGCGGAGTCCGTCGAAGCGGTCGATGCCTCGCCCGTGGCGCTCGATGCCGCGCGCGCCAATGCGGCCCGCAATCAAATCGAGAACGCGAGTTTTCGCGAGGCCGACGTCTTCGCCTTGCTGAGCGACTATGGCTCTGCCCGCCGACACTTCGACACCATCGTGCTCGATCCGCCGGCCTTCGCCAAGTCGCGCGCCACCGTCGACAAGGCGCTGCGCGGCTACAAAGACATCAATCTTCGGGCGCTCAAAATGCTTCAACCCGGCGGCATTCTGATGACCTACTCCTGCTCGCACCATGTATCGGAAGCCGACCTGTTGGGCGTCATCGCCGAAGCCGCCATCGACGCGGGCAAGACGCTGCGCATCCTGGAACGCCGCAGCCAGGCCGCTGACCATCCGGTGCTGCTCACGGTACCTGAAACGCTTTACCTGAAAGGCGCGGTGCTGGAAGTCATCGCCTAAGACTTTCCACGGTGGTACCGATAAGCTTCAGCATCATGAGCATTGCCGCCATCGCCCTCAGTGGACTTGGGCAGGTCCAGGCCCGGGTTCAGGACTCTGCCGAACGCCTGTCAAAAATCTCCCAGCCGCCAAACGCCCAGCAGCCCGACACGGTCGACCTCAGCGCTGAAATCATCGGCCTGTCGCTCGCCCAAAACGACAACGCCGCGTTACTCGCCGCGCTCAAAACCGGTGACGAGATCACCGGCCAAACGCTCAATCTCCTGGCCTAAGGTCACCGGATCCGCAAGAGCCGGAGCGCGTTGAAGATCACCAGGAGAGAGACGCCCATATCGGCGGCGATCGCCGTCCAAAGCGAGGCATGACCCCATATGGTCAGCAGCACGAACAATCCCTTCACGCCAAGCGACAGGATAATGTTCGCGCGGATGATGCCCAACATGCGCCGTGAGTGCCGAATCAGCCAAGGCAGCTTGGAGAGGTCGTCGGACATTAGCGCCACATCGGCCGCTTCCATCGCAGTGTCGCTGCCGGCGGCGCCCATGGCGATGCCGATTGTGGCCAGGCTCAGCGCTGGAGCGTCGTTGATGCCGTCGCCCACCATGGCCACCGTGCCGTAACGCGATACCAGGTCCGCGATCGCCGTCAGCTTGTCGGCGGGTAGCAGGTCCGCCCGCACTTCGTCGACTCCGGCTTCGCGTCCGATCGCTTCCGCCGTACCCTGATTATCCCCAGACAGCATGACGATATGTTCCACGCCAGCTTCCCGCAGGCTCGCAACGGTCGCCTTGGACTCCGGGCGGATCCGGTCCGCCAGTGCCAGAAAGCCGCACACATGGTCACTGTTGCCGATCACCACCACCGTGTGGCCGTCGCGCGAAAGCGCCTCCAACTGTTCGTGGACCGCCGGTGTTTCCTGCCCGCGTTCTTCCAAATATCGATGCGAGCCGAGCCAGAACTCCTTGCCGTTCCATTTGGCAAAAGCGCCCTTTCCGGGAATCATGACGAAGCCCTCGGCGGGCAGCGGCGCAACGGAGCGTTGAGCGCAATACTCCATCACCGCGCGGGCCAGCGGATGGTCGCTGTGGGCCTCCATCGCCGCAGCCCTTTCCAGCAGTTCTTCTTCCGTATGGCCGCTCAACGCCACCACTTGCACCACTGCTGGTTTTCCCTCAGTGAGCGTCCCGGTTTTGTCCAGCGCGATGGCTCTTAGCCGGGCCGGCGTCTCCATGTGGGCGCCGCCTTTCACCAGTACGCCATTTCGCGCGGCGGCGGCCAATGCGGCTACGACACTCACGGGCGTCGAGATCACCAGCGCGCATGGGCAGGCGATCACCAGCAGCACCAGGGACTGGTAAAGCCACGGTGTGAATGGCTGGCCCAGCACCACCGTCGGAAATAGCAGTACGGCCAATGCGATTGCGAGCACGGCCGGCGTGTACCGTTCGGCAAACCGATCCACCCAACGCTCTGACGGAGCCCGATTTTGCTGCGCCTGCCCCACCAAGTGAATGATGTTGGCCAGCGTGGTGTCGGCACTCGCTTTCGTTGAGCGCACCTCCAGCGAGCCGCCACCGTTCACCGTTCCAGCGAACACGATTGAGCCAGGCTCCTTGGTGACGGCGACGCTTTCCCCGGTGATCGGCGCCTGATTCACGTCGCTGATGCCACGCACCACTTCGCCATCGAGGGCAATTCGCTCACCGGGCCGGATCTGGAACAACGTCCCGACTTCGACGCTTTCCGGCTCCACTTCCTGAATGCCTCCCTGGGCATCGAGCACCCTCACCACGGGGAGCGCCAAGTCCAGCAGTTTCTCGATCGCGCGGCGGGCCCGGCCCACACTCCACGCTTCCAGCGTGAGCGAGAGCGCGAACAGCGCGGCCACGCTGGCCGCTTCAAACCACTCGCCCAGCGCCATCGCCCCGCATACCGCCAACGTCATGAGCAGGTTCATGTCCGGCCGCAACCGCTTCAGCGAAAACCAGGCTTTCGGCAGCACCAGCGACATGCCCGTGACTACGGCAATGGCGTAGATTGCCCGCGCCATCAGCGGTACCGCCGGCGCTAGGCCCGCGCCCTCGGATCCTAACGCCTCCAGCCAACTCCCTGCGGCGATGCCATGCCAAAGAAATCCAAACGCCGTCAGCGTGGCACTCGCTCCGGTCAGCAGCAGCCGGCCGTGCCGGGTCCACCAGGCTTCTGCCTCCGGACGGGTGGCCCGCGCGTTTCGAACGGGAGCCGCGTTCATGCCGGTCTTGCGAATCGCTTGAACCAGGGGTTCGAGTGAGACCGGTGCGGCCGTTGGCAGCACCGTCATCTGGCCCTTCAGGACGTCGAACGACAGGTTCGCTTCGCCGCCCACCAGCGGACCGATCTCCCGGCGGAGAATCGCCACTTCCTCGGCGCAATCCAGACCCTGAATCTGAAGAATCAGTGCCTTTCCGTCACGCGACATGCGAAGTGCCCTCCCTGGTCTAGCTGCGGTACTTCACTTCGGCCAGGAAGAGTCCTGAGGCCGGCGCCGTGCAGGCGGCCACTTCCATCTTGCGCTTGGGCTTGTTCTCCACCAGCGACCGGAAATCTTCCGGCGTGATCTCGCGCAGCCCCACTTTTACCAGCATGCCCACCACGCGCCGCACCATCTTCCACAAGAAGTGCGAAGCCTCAATGCGGAACAGCACCAAATGCCCGTCAGTGGCGATCGCCGCCGAATCGACCACCACAATTGTCGACTCGTCCGGCCGCAGTGGATCCAACTGCCGGAACTGCACAAAGTCATGCCGCCCAGCCAGGCACTCGGCCGCCGTGGCCATCGCCTCCACGTCCAGGCGCGGCTTCACCCACCAGACCTGGCGTTTGGCGAACGCCGTCTTGCGCGTCGAAATCTGATACTGATACACCCGGCCCACGGCTTCGTGACGGGCATGGAACTTCGCCGGCGCCTCGGCCAGCGTGAGTACGCTCACGTCCGCCGGCAGCCGGTCATTCAATTCGCGCCGGAACTCTTCAGCGTGGCAGCGCGGAGTCGACCGCACCTTGATGTGCGCCACCTGTGCCAGCGCATGGACGCCCGCGTCCGTGCGCCCCGCACCCTGAATCTCCACGGCCACACCCAGGTACTCTTCTGCCGCCCGGCGCAGCACGCCTTGAATCGTGCGGGCATTGGGCTGCTCCTGCCAGCCGGAGAACTTTGTACCGTCGTACTCCAGCGTCAACTTCCAATTTTTCATTTCAGTTTCTTGCGAACCGTCGCGGCATCCTTGGCTTCGGGCGCCAACTCGAGGTACTTCGCGAAAGCGATTCTTGCCGCTTTCTTGTCCCCCATGCGCTCGCGCGCCTCGCCCAATCTCAGGAAACCTTCGGGGTTCGTTGGATCCCACTTCGTCGCTTCTTCGAAGCGCAACGCCGCGGCCCGCATGCTGCCCTTCTTGTAGTAGAAGCTCCCGATGCGCAGCTCAGTCTTGGCCTGCAGCGGGTTGAACTCATACTCGCGCGGCGCTTTGAGCGTTTCGTCTTCTTCGGGCGGCAACTGTTGCTGCGGCTGCTCCTGCGCGAACGCCAGACCAGTCAGCAGCATCGTGAATAGCCAAAGCCGGATCACACCTGCATTATAAGGCCTTAGAATGAAAGAAGCGATGACGCTGCGCGAGAAGGTCACCCAGCTTCCGACATCCCCCGGCGTCTACCTCTACAAAGATCAGGCCGGCCAGGTTCTGTACGTCGGAAAGGCGAAGAACCTGCGAAGCCGTGTCCGCAGCTACTTCAACGAAGATAGTCTTGCCCATCCCAAAACCGGCACCCTGATCGAAGTCGCCAAGGACATTGAGATCATCATTGTCGACAATGAGAAGGAAGCTCTCGCGCTCGAGAATAACCTGATCAAGCAGTGGAAGCCCCGCTTTAATATCCTTCTGCGTGACGACAAAACCTACCCCTACATCAAGCTCACTAACGAAAAGTACCCGCGTGTTTTTGTCACTCGCCGTTTGCGCAAAGGGGGCACCTACTACGGACCCTACTTCCCCGGCAACCTCGCCTATCGCCTGGTCAACTTCATTCACCGCCACTTTCTGGTGCCTTCGTGCAAAGTGGATTTCACGCGCACCCACACTCACCCCTGCCTGCAATATCACATTCATCGCTGCCTGGGCCCCTGCGTGAGCGGTCTCGTTACCGACGAACGCTACGCCGAAGCCACCCACAACGTCAAACTGTTTCTGGAAGGCCGCCTCCGCGACCTCACCGACGACCTCGCCGCCCGAATGCAGGCCGCAGCCGAAGACCTCCGCTTCGAAGAGGCCGCCGCTTTCCGCAATCTCATCACCACCGTCGACGAGATGGAACAGCGCCAAAAGATGGCCGCTGCCGAGGGCGACGACACCGACATTCTTGCCTTTTACGCCGAGCCGCCCCTCCTCGCGGCCAATCTCTTCCACCTGCGTCGCGGCCGCATCGTCGATCGCCGCGAGTTCTTCTGGGAAGATCAGGCCGAGTTCGACCCTTCCGAATTCTTCTCCGCCTTCCTCATGCAGCTCTACATGGACCAGCGCTACGTCCCTGGCCTGATCCACGTGCCCGTCGATTTCGACGATCGCGAGGTCCTCGAAGAGATCCTCACCGAGCAGCGCGGCCGCAAAGTGGAGATTCTCACGCCGCAGCGCGGACAGAAGAAGGCCATGCTGGCCCTGGCCGAAACCAACGCCAAAAGCAGCTTCGACCAGCGCTTCCGCGTGATGAAGCCCACCGCCAAGGTCATCAGCGCGGCCCTCGCCGATGAACTGAATCTGCCCGAACCGCCCAGCCGGATCGAGTGCTTCGACATCTCGCACATCCAGGGCACCGATCAGGTGGCCAGCCTGGTCGTCTGGGAAGACGGCAAGATGAAGAAGGCGGACTACCGCAAATTCATCATCAAAACGGTGGCCGGCAACGATGACTTTGCTTCCATGGCCGAGGTCGTCACCCGCCGTTACTCACGCCTCAAGGAAGAGAACCAGCCGATGCCGGGCCTCATCCTGATCGATGGCGGCATCGGTCAACTTCACGCTGCCGCTGCCGCGCTGGAAGCCATCGGCATCATCAATCAGCCTCTCGCCTCCATCGCCAAGAAAGAAGAATTGATTTACGTTTACGGCCAGGAAGACGAGCCCGTCGCCCTGGAACGCTTCAATCCGGTGTTGCACCTGGTCCAAATGGTGCGCGACGAAGCTCATCGTTTCGCCGTCACCTTCCACCGCACCCGCCGCAACGCCCGCACCCTGACTTCCGAACTCGAGCAGATCCCTGGCGTCGGCGAACGCTCTATCCAAAAGCTGCTCAAGACGCTCGGCAGTCTCGAAAAAGTGAAGCTCGCCACCGAAGAGCAACTTGCCGCCGTCGTCGGTTTGGCTGCCGCCAAAAGAATCCGCGCTTTTTACGTCCCGGAACCAGCCTTCGCCATCCTGGATAATTAGACCATGTGGCCATTTAATTGACCCAGTTGTTGGATGGCGGCCGGTCTGGCCGTCAAAGGACTTTGGGACTGGTTTCGCCGAAAGTCCTAGCCGTCGGCTCGATATGCACCAGCACATCCGCAATCTCCGGATGCGCCGCCCGCAGGGCGTCCTTCACCAGGTGCGCAATCTCGTGTCCCTGCCACACCGGCATCTCCCGGTCGACAATCACGTGCAGGTCGACGTAATAGTCAAAGCCCATTTTTCGGACGAAACACTTCTCGAGCGCCTGAACGCCAGGAACGTCCTTCGCCACCTTCCGGACGTCCTGCCGTAGCCTCGTGTCGGGCACGGAGTCTGTCAGTTCCATCACCGCCGGCCGCACTAGTAGGTAGGCGTTGAACATGATGATGCCGGAAGCGAGCAAGGCCGCCCAGTCGTCCGCGGCTTCCCAGCCTGGCCCGCCGATCAGCGCAATCGAAATCCCCACAAACGCCATGGCCGAGGTAATCGCGTCCGCGCGATGATGCCAGGCATCGGTCCGCAGCGAAGTGCTTTCAGCCGCATTGCCCACCTTCAAGACGTAGCGAAACAGGCCTTCCTTCACCAGCACCACCAACGCCAACACCACCAACGTGAAGGCATGCGGTGTCGAATGCGGCGTCTGAATCTCGTGGATGCTCTCCACCGCAATCACCACGGCCGCCGCGAACAGGGCCAACGACACCACCGTCGCCGCCAGCGGTTCCGCCTTGCCGTGTCCGTAAGGATGGTTGTCGTCCGGCGGACGCATCGCGTAGCGCAGCCCGATCAACAGAACCACCGACGACACCACGTCCGACATCGACTCGATCGCGTCGGCGATCAGCGCATAGGAGTGCCCCACAATGCCCGCAATCAGCTTCACCGCGGCCAAAGCAACGTTGAGACCAATGCCGATCAGCGTTGAACGCACGCCGGGCTGAGCAGGATGGTCCACCCTTTCAGTGTTTCACTGAACCCACACCCGGGTGATAACATCCGAATCATGAGTTCTCGACGCTCGTTCTTCCTTTCCGCCCTCACCGCCGCCCAGGCCGTTCGCGTTATGGGCGCCAACGATCGCGTCCAAGTCGCCATCATCGGCCTCGGTGGCCGTGGCCGCGCCCACATGAACCTCTATTCCACCGTGCAGGATTGCCAGATCGCCGGCCTCTGCGACGTCGACCAGGCCGCCTTGGAGCGTGGCCAGGCCCTGGTCGAGAAACTCGGCGGCGGCAAGCCCCGCGGCTTCCGCGACATGAAGGAAGTCTTTGCGGACAAGAGCATCGATGCCGTATCTATGCCCCTGCCCAATCACTGGCACGCCCTCGCCACCATCTGGGCCTGCCAGGCCGGCAAAGATGTCTACATCGAGAAGCCCGCTTCGCACAATGTGTTCGAGGGCATCAAAATGGTGGAGGCGGCACGCAAGTATCAGCGCATGGTGCAGATCGGCTCCCAAGGCCGTAGCGCGGCCCACAAGATCAAGGCCGTGCAACTCCTGCGCGACGGCGAGATCGGGAAAGTCTACATGGCCAAAGGCCTGTGCTACAAGCGCCGCAAGTCGATCGGCCACAAGCCCGACGAAAAGACTCCTCTCGGCCTCGATTGGGACAAGTTCCTCGGACCTGCTCCCCTTCGCGCCTACAACGAACTGCGTTTTCGCTACAACTGGCACTGGTTCTGGGACACCGGCAACGGTGACATCGGCAATCAGGGCGTGCATGAAATGGACATCGCTCGTTGGGGCCTTGGCCGCGATCTGCCCACCTCGGTCGTCTCCACCGGCGGCAAGTTCGGCGTCCCCGCCGATGACGATCAGGAAACCCCCAACACCCAGACCGCCACTTACGACTACGGCGACGCCCAACTCGTCTTCGAAGTGCGCGGCAACCTCACCGGTAGCGAAGGCGGGTTGGGTCAGGAAGGCGGCAACGTCGTCGGCAATCTGTTCTACGGCACCGAAGGCTGGATGTCCGTCGATGGTCGCGGTTTCCAGGTCTACAAAGGCGAGAAGAGCGAAAAGACCATGGACGAAAAGGCGAGCCGCGAAGGCGACGTCCACGTGCGGAACTTTATTGCCGCCTGTAAGTCGCGCAAGTATACTGATCTCGCCGCGGAAGTGGAAATTGGCGTCGCCTCGGCGGCTCTCGTCCACTTAGCTAACACCAGTTATCGTCTGGGTCGCAAACTTAAGTTCGATCCAAAAACGATGAAATTCACCGGCGACGCCGAAGCCAACACGATGCTCACCCGTAAGTACCGCGCGCCGTACGTCGTGCCGGACAAGGTCTAGTGCCCACCGGGCGCCAGTAGGATCAATCGCGAGCCTGTCCCGTAGCCCATGGCGCGATAGACGGGCTCGCCCATCTCTGTAGCATGTAGTGTGGTGCGCTTGAGGCCCATGGCCTGTTGACCCACGGTGACGGCGTGCCGCATCACCGTGTCGGCGTAGCCTCGACCATGCATATCCGGCGCCGTGGCCACCAGCGCCACGTACACTGAATCTTCCAGCGGTAATGCCGCCGCAGAAGTCACTGGCCGGCCGTCTACGTAGCCGACAAAGCCGTAACTATCGTCGTGCCACAAATGCATGTTACAGATGCATTCGAATAACTCCCGCGGCATACCGTAGGCATCGGCGTTGATCATCGCCAGGTCGCGAGCGGTGGCTTCGTCCGTCACCTGGCGTAACTCAATCTCCGGTGCCGGTCGCCGCGGCGGGAGTAACTCATCGGTTTCCATTTCGCGCAACGTCATGGCCGGCGTTAGGCCGGCCTCGGCGGCCACACTCGCCCAGTCTGTGGGCACCAAATCCTCCACCAGAATGGTCAACGACGGATGCGCGCACCCGGATGCCTGCTTGCCGGCGAGCGCCAACGCCTGGCGTAAGTCAGATGTATCGGCCATCGGCCGGTTCAGCATCGCGACGTTCATAAAGGCCAACGGCACATGCCCGAAAATGCCGGTGACGCTATCGTCCTCCCGGATCTCGCTCTTCGGCAAACGCCCCACCATCAGCTTCCACGCATCGCGCATGATCATTCAAGTACCCTCCGGATTGCGGCTGCCACCTGAGTGGCCAACGCCGTGTTCCCCTTCTCGTTGAAGTGGACGCCATCCGTTGCATGATACTCCGGGTGCTCCCGAACCACTTCGAAGAGATCGTTCACCGGAATCCGTTCTCGTTTCGCAAAGGCCGTCAAAAGCTCGTTGCGGCGCACCATCCGATCCGTCTTCGGCTTCACCCGTTCCAGGTTCCCCCTCTCCCGCACATCGGTCGTCGTGGCGAAAAGCAGCTTGGCTTTTGGGGCACCTTGACGCAGTGCGGCCAGCAGCTCAGGCAGCGCGGCGCCATAGACCTCTTCGCTGTAGCCGTCGCCGTGCATTCCGTTGTTGAAATGGATGACGTCGAAGCGATGCTCCCGCAACACCAGCCCGACCTGCTCCAGCAGCGCCGGATCGCCCAAGCTCTTGGATGTTGCGAGGCGGGCAACGTAGGCCGTGTCCTTCAGCCCGACCTCTACCTGCTTGCCGTAGCCGCGCACAATCGAGTCCCCGATCAGCAACACGCGGGGCAGGGCATCGCTGTTCGTGTCGGGGATCCAGACATCTAACCATTCGATCTTTTCGCGCACCACCTGAGCCGGTGAGTTCAGCGCAAAAAACAGCAAAGCCAGGATGGGGAAGGTCCTCATCCTGGCTAGCGTATCATTTGAGGCTCTTCAACTGAATCGGAAGAGACTCTTAATCAGTTGGCCCAGTGGCGGAGGTTGCTTCGCCTGCAGCTCTGCCTCCAGGTCTTCCAACCGGAAGGTCAACCGGCTTAATTCCCTTTTCTTCTCCTCGATTTGCCGCTTCAAGCTTAAGCGCAACTCCTCAGGAGTGCTCGAAAGCGCCTCGGCCGCTTCCACGGGTCCGAGCGACACTTCCGTCAAGTAGCCAATGCAATCCAATCCGGTTCTTTGTTGCATAAGATTCTCCTAAGCCACCATCTCAGTTACTTCCGTCTCGACTTCCGCGGGCCGCGCTGGCCGTTCCAGGAAGGGACGCAGGGCGAAATACAATCCCAGCGCCGATAGCACGCCGGTAAGAAAGTCGGTCATCGGCACCATGATTGCCGTGTAAGTCATTAAAGCTGCGTGAAAACGGCTGCCTGCCAGCACGTGTTTCACCTCTTTTACGTTGATCATGTTGCTCGCCACCCACAGCATGATGCCGCCGATGCAAGCCATCGGTACCATCTCCAGCCAATGCGCTAGAAACATGGCCATGCCCAGCTTCAGCGCGAATTTGAAGTAGCCCGCGAACGGCGTCACCGCGCCGGCGCGAATGCTGGTAGCGGTGCGCGCCAACGCTCCGGTGCAGGGAAAGCCGTTCACCAAAGGGGTGATGATCTGCACGAGACCCTGACCCCAAAACTCTTTGTCCGGATTGAAGGGCGTCTTCTGGTTATTTGCCAGGCGATCCGCCATCGAAGAGCAGAGCAGGCTCTCCACGCCCGAGATGAACGCAATCGCCACCACGAAGTAGGCAATGTCCATGATGACCTCGGAGGTCAGGGCGGGAAGTACCGGTGGCGTGAACACGAAGAAATCTGTCGGGATCTTCCCGTACTTCGTGCTAATTAGCGAAAGGCCCTTGTCTGCCCACACCGTAGCCGCCAGAAACGTTGCTAAGCCGACTGCGATTAGCGGTGCCGGAATATAAATCGACACTCGCAGGAGATAACGCGTCAATCCGAAGGTCAGTAATCCAAGCACCAGGGCAAAAATACTAGCCTCGCCCGCGTGCTCCACCACACCGCTGAGCTTGGCCCAAAGACCTGGTGCGCTCTTAGCCTCAATTCCCAAGACGTCATAAAGGTTCGTCACCGCGATCGTAATGCCGATTCCTACGGTGAAGCCCACCACGATGGAGTTCGGCACGTGCTTGGCGATCTTTCCTAGGCCCAAAAGTCCGCAAAGACAAAGTACCAAGCCAGCCATGATGGAGACTGCGACCAGGAAGCCGTGGTCGTACTTCTGCATGCATGCGTAAATCAGCGGGATAAACGCCGCCGTCGGACCGTACACCTGATACTTCGATCCGCCCCAGGTCCGGCCCACCAGGCAAGCCATCGCTCCAGCAATGATGCCTTGTTCCGGGCGCAGTCCCATTGCCATCGCAAAACCCATCGCCATCGGAATCGCCGTCATCGCCGTCACCAAGCCGGCGCTGAAGTCGCGGTACAGCACGGTCGTCGCGTTCTCGCGGGTTAGATCTTCGAATCTGCTATCCCGAAACCGCAGAAACAATAGCAGTCTTTCCCACATCACGCACCTCTTTTGGAAACAACTTCAACTCATGGCATCCTGCGTGTCAGTAGGCGCGCGATCAAGGCCTTACAGGTGATTAGGGGCAAGGATCTAAAGGCGGATCACTAGTCCTTGTGCCGAACTACAGGTAGACCTTTAGCTGAAAGTACAAGTCATCTGGGATACTCAAGTGTGACTCGCCTTGCCATGATAGGAACGAGGAGATCCCGGCCGGATATCACGATGAAGGACTTCGACCAATTTTCGTTCGAAGACGCTCGTTTTCGCGGCATCGAGCGCCGCTTCGTCCGCACGCTCCTGACGGGTTTCGGCCTCGTACTGGTGGCGATGGTCGCCTCCGGCATCATCGGTCTGCGCGCCGTGGGGCGTATCGATCAGGAGGCGAGCGAACTCTCCGCCCGTTTTCTACGCGAAACCAACCTCATCGAGCGACTGGCCCGCCAGCAAGCCAATCTCGGCATGCTTCTCTATTCCATGGCCGACGAACATACGTCGCCCGGATTGTTGCGCCTCGGCCTTGAGTTTCAACTGGAACGCGAACGGACCCAGCGCGTCGTGAACGACGCCCTTGCAGAAAAGTGGACCCCCGCTGAAACCGCCGCCTGGACCGCCGTCCAGAAGGCCGCCGATCCGCTCTTCGACGAAATCCACAATCTCGTCGTCAAACGACGCAACAACTCCGCCGACCTCTCCGCGCTCTATCACGGCTTCACCACTGCCACCGCCCGGCTGATGGAGGTCTCTTACAACGACGCAGCCCAGTCGCGCACCGCCCAACTCACGCTCGACGCCGGGGTTCTCCAGTCGGCCCGTAATCTCTTTCTCGTCGCCCTTGCCTTGGCCGCGGTCTGCGCGGCGATTTCGGTCGCCGGTTCCGTCACCAGTTTCCACCGCCTGGAAAAACAGGCTGCGACGCTGGCCCAGCTCTCCTTGCACACGCTGGCGCAGCAGGAGGACAACGCTCGTCGCTTCTCGCAAGAGATGCATGACGAGTTCGGCCAGGCACTGAATGCCATCGGCTCCACGCTGAGTGTCGTTCAAACCAAGGACTCCGACAGCCGCCTCCGCCTGCTCGACGCCCTCGAACTCGTCAAAGAGGCGCAAGCCATGGCCCGAGATCTGTCGCAGGTGCTGCGGCCGCGCATTCTCGATGACTTCGGCCTCGATGCCGGTCTCCGCGAACTGGCCCGCAGTTACTCTCAGCGCACCGGTATCGCCGTCGACTACCGCAGCCGTATTCGGGAGCGCCTGCCTCCGCTCATCGAAACTCACCTCTTCCGCATCGCCCAGGAAGCGCTCACCAACACATCGCGTCACACCCTGGCTACCACTGCCGAAATCCTGCTGGAGCGCGAGGGCGAACATCTCTCGCTCACTGTGTCCGACAATGGCGGCGGACTGCCTTCCGATCGCCGGCCGTCAGGCCTGGGTCTGCTTGGGATGCGCGAGCGCGTTCAGTCTGTCGGCGGACAGTTGACGCTCCGTTCTCGTCCGGGCGAAGGACTCACCCTCCGTGCTCTTGTCCCCATTCCCGCCTCCTCGTCCGTGGCGCCTTCCCAACTCGCCCCTGCCGGAGAACCAACCGTTTGACCCCTGCACCCCGCGCTACCCGCATTCTGCTCGTCGACGACCACGCCATGGTCCGGCGCGGGTTTCGCCTCATCCTCGCGCAACATCCTCAGGAATTTGAAGTCATTGGCGAAGCCGGCAACGGCGAACAGGCGCTGCAACTCATCGGCGAACTTCACCCGTCGCTGGTCCTGCTCGATGTCGCCATGCCCCGTATGAACGGCGTTGAAGTGACGCAGCAGATTACGCAAAACTGGCCCGAAGTCCGTGTCCTCATCCTCTCGATGCACAAGGATGCTAACTACGTCCGCGAAACGCTGCGCGCCGGCGCCAAGGGCTACGTGCTGAAAGAGTCTGTCGACTCCGAACTGCTGCGCGCCGTACGCGCCGTCGCCGCCAACGAAGCCTACATCGCGCCGGCCGTTTCGAATACCGTTTTATCGGACTACCAGCGCTTCGTCGGGAGTCCGCTGGATCTGCTTACCGCTCGTGAGCTCGACGTCTTCCGGCTACTTGCCGAGGGCAAGCCCGCGAAGGACATCGCGATTGACCTTGATATCAGCGTTTACACCGTCGATGCCCATCGCAATCGTATCTTCCGCAAGTTGCAGCTGCGCAGCAGCGCCGAACTCGTCCGCTTCGCCATCCGCCAGGGGTTACTGCCTCAGTAGAGCCGCAGGAGTTGCTCTCGCGCCACTTCGGCCCATCCGCCTTACCTGTTCGATCATTGATTTGTCCGGCTCGTGTCCGAAGTAGATGCCGGTGACAGAAAAGTTGTTCAATGCAATCAGGGATTTGGGCGTGGGGTCTTGCTTGCGCCTGCTAGGCTGAAAGCGGAGGAGATCTCAGCCGGGGGCCTCGCCTTGGCGACCCGGAGAGTTTCGGGTAAAACTAATTAAATCAACTACTTGCCGGTTCGTTTCGTGAGCGCTGAGGACAGCTAGACGCGATCCATCGCCAGGAACTCCTGGATGTTCGGATTGTCCGTCTGCTCCAACTCCGACACCGGACCAAAGTAGGCGACCCGCCCTTCGTGGAAAAACACGACGCGATCGGCAACCTTGCGCATGAGTTCCAAGTCGTGGGTCACCACCACCGAAGTGAGTTGGAGGTGCGTCTTCAGTCGCAGCAGTAAATCTCCCAGGTGATCCGACATAATCGGGTCCACCATCGTCGTTGGTTCGTCGTAAAGAACGCATTCCGGCTGTGCGGCGAGCGCTCGGGCGATGGCAATCGCACGTTTGTGTCCGACGGCTAGGTCCGTTGGGTAGAGGTCGCGAGTGTCCAATAGGTCCACCATTTCCAGCAGCCCGTTCACCACGTCTTCTTTGTTGCTCATGTCGTAATCGTCGCGTAACTCTAACGAAGAAAGGATGTTATCGCCCACCGTCAATGAATCGAAGAGCGCGCCGTTCTGAAAGACCATGGTCACCTTGCGCCGGATTTGGCGCATTTCTTTGTCCGTAAAGTCTGTAATGTCCCGGTGCGACACGATCACCCGGCCGGTGTCTGGCTTCAGAAAGCCCATGATATGGCCGAGCGAAACCGACTTCCCCACGCCACTGCGCCCGATGATGGCCACCGTTTCGCCCGCGTTAACTTCAAAATTGGTGTCGACTAAAACGGGCCGGTCGAACGTCTTATGTACGTGCCGGAACTCGATGTAATGCGGAAACAGTTCAGCCATCTAGCCTCCGGCCTCTACCGTCGCCCAGTCGGCGGGGGTGTTGGCGTTAAAAACCAGGCGGACGTCGCTGACCGGCCACTCTTCCGTTCGCAGCCGGCCGATCACGCGCCGGACGGTTCGGTCGCCTTCTTGGAGCGCGGCGCGCAAGACGGGCAAACTGCTTCGACGGTAAATTGCGCAAAGTGGTTCGATTCCGTTCTCACTGCGGGCCACCAAAACCTCCGCCTCCGTAACGTGTTCCACCATCGCTTGGAGATTTTCGCGATCCAGCCACGGCATATCGCAAGCGACGATCAGGCATCGGTCCGATGCACTATGAGCCAGGGCGGCGATGATGCCACCCAGCGGACCGTCGCCCGGCGGATCGTCCTCCACCAGCGGCCAACCCAAGTGCCCATAGCGTTCGCGCGGCCCTACCAGCGTGGCAGTGCCGCTCGCAGCTTTCACCATTCTTGCCACGTGATCCACCAACGGAGCCTCGCCGAACGGCAGCATCGCCTTGTCGCGACCCATTCTCCGGCTCTGGCCACCGCACAACACAAACCCCTGGCACTCGCTACGGCTCACCTCCGCATCATACCATCCTGGTATAATCCATTGATAAGAAGCACCTTGACCCGTCTATCCATTGCTCTCTGCTTGACTCTCACCTGCTGGGCGGGCGATCTTGTTCGTCCAACCGCA
>JALHNI010000066.1 GCA_022843605.1 Bryobacter sp. | reverse complement strand
GCTCTTCCGATCTAGCGGCTCCTGGGTCTGGGTAAACTCCCGCACCTGAAGTGACCCGGTGTGCGCGGTAGATTTCCAGTCGACGCGCCTGGCGCTTTCACCGTGCTCGTAGGGGCGCAGCCGGTAGAAATCGTCGCCCCGGCCGCGGCGATGGGCGCTTAGTTCGCCTTCGAGTTTGTGGAAGAGGTCTTCCCACTCGGGCTTCGGTTGAATCGAGGGGTAGACGACGATTTCGCCGCCCAACGGCACGGCTAAGCGCCGTTCGGTAAAGCCGAATGGGAACGACGTCGAAAAGAAAAAGCGATTGTCGCGGTAGAGTCCGCGATGGGGGAACTCCACCTTCACACTGGAATCATGGGATGCTCCGGCGGCGATCACGGGGTAGTAAAGCGGAAGGGGCATCAGTCCCGGGCTCTCTGCCCGGAGATGAATGGAAAAAGACGACATCCAACTCTTGCCGTTCTTTACGGTTACCCGGGCCACAATCGGCTGCTTGGCGGCGATGTGCTCCGGCAGGCTAAAGGCCAGATCGAGCTCATAGAGTCCCAAGCGGCTGATAACACCAGAAACGAGGAAAGTGGAAATCAGCAGGGCAAGTAGAAGAAATAGCAGGTTATTGGCGGACAGGAAAGCACTGAGGCCCACCAAGATGATCACCATCGAGAAGACCAGGCCCAGCCTCGTGACGCGCTGCCGGATGCCGCCACTCCACAGGAGACGCAGACGGGCCCAAACGGGTGACCGGCCCAGATCGGCGCGCTTGATCCGTTCCCCAAAGCCTGTGTAGCTCAAGAGTAGTGCTCCAAGTCCGAATCGTGTCACAATGAGCGACCAAATGTCGAGCGCTCCTCAAACTGCTGCTGGCTCTGGCCCCAGGCTTCACCGTTCTTTGGGGTTGCGCGAACTCATCTTTATGGGCCTGATTATGATTCAGCCCACGGCCCCGATGCCGATTTTCGGCGTGGTCTTTAACGAAGCGCGCGGCCACGTGGTGAGCGCAATCCTGGTGGGCATGCTCGGGATGATGTGCACGGCCTACTCCTACGGCAAGATGGCCCAAGTCTACCCGAGCGCCGGATCCGCCTTCACCTACGTCGGCCGGACGCTGCACCCCTTCGCCGGCTATCTGGCGGGGTGGGCGATGCTGCTGGACTATGTTCTGAATCCGGTGATTTGCACGATCTGGTGCTCAAAAGCCGCGGGCAACATCTTTCCCGCGGTTCCCTATGCGGCTTGGGTCCTGTTTTTCGCATTGCTGTTTACCGGCCTGAATCTCCGGCGGATTCAGGCGACGGCGCGCACGAATCAGTTGCTGGCGCTGGCCATGGGCGGCGTGATTGTCTGGATGCTAGCCGCCACCTGGAACTCACTTCAAGCCCCCGTCAATTGGCTGCAGCCGTTCTACGATCCCGCGCAGTTCAACTGGCAGAGCTTTTCGCAAGGGACGTCGATCGCCGTGCTCACCTATATCGGGTTCGATGCGATTTCAACGCTCTCCGAAGAGGTGCATGACCCTCGCCGGAATATCTTGCGCGGCACGGTGCTGGTCTGCCTGATCATCGGGGTGCTGTCGGCGATTGAAGTTTATGCCGCGCAACTCGTCTGGCCGGTGGGCCGTCCGTTCCCGGATGTCGACACGGCGTACGTGCACGTCGCCGGAGTGGCCGGTGGACCGTGGTTGTTCCACACCATGAACCTGACGCTGCTAATCGCAACGGTGGGCTCCGGTAGCGGGGCGATGGGTGCCGGTGCCCGGTTGCTGTTTGGCATGGGCCGCGAGGGCAGCCTGCCGCGCGGCTGGTTCGGATATCTGGATCCTCAAAGTCGGGTACCCAGCCGCAACGTCCTGCTCATCGGGGCGCTGTCGCTGCTGGGCGGCTTCCTGGTGAGTTATCAGTTGGGCGCTGAGATGCTGAACTTCGGGGCGTTCCTGGGGTTCGTGGGCGTTAACCTGGCCGCGCTGAAACGGCATGGCTGGCACCCGGTGCCGGCCGTCGGGCTGGTGGTGTGTGGTTTTCTCTGGTGGAAGTTAAGCGTTTTGGCCAAGGTGGTGGGCGGCATCTGGCTGCTGATCGGCGTAGCCTACGCCGCGGCGACAGGCGGTCTGGGCCGTCCGCTGGCGACCGGGGATGCCGATTCCGGGGAGCAGCGGTAGAATAACGGCCATGAGCCGCTCTATCCTGATCATTTTGTTGACCGCCACTTGCTTGGCCGGCGCTTCCTGGAAGCCTCTTTTCAACGGTCGTGACCTGACGGGCTGGAAGATGACCGGGCCGGGCAAGTTCGAAGTGGAAAACGGAATGCTCAAGACCGTGGGCGGCATGGGTTTGCTCTACAACGAGACCGGGCCGATCGGCGAAGGACGGATCCGGGTGGTGTTCAAGACCTCCGGCGACCGGGACAACTCCGGCATCGTGATTCGCATGCCCGAGCCGCCCTCCGATCCCTGGTACGGCGTGCACAACGGGTACGAGGTGCAGATCGACGGCGCCGGCGACGACTGGCACTCCACCGGGGCGATCTATTCCATCTCCAAAGTGCTGAAGCGGGCACAAAAGCCGACCGGGGAGTGGAATACGCTCGAGATCGAGCAGAAGGGGCCGCAAACACGCGTCTTTCTGAACGGGCAACTGGTGAACGATTACCGGGAAGGACAAGCTGTCCCGGACCGTAAGCAATGGTACGAGCCGGTACGCGGTCCGCGGCCGAATGCTGGCTATATCGGGCTACAAAACCACGATCCGCGGTCGACCATTTACTTTCGCGAGATCAGCGTTAAGTCTAAATAATCTAGACAGTTAGTTCATCAACCGGACCCACTCATTTTCGCGTTTCCCTCATGCTGGTGATCCCTGAACCGAAAAGACTAGGGTGACGCGGATCGGGGAAAACTTAGAGTGGGCGATTTGCTATTTTGCTTCGGATCCGGCCGGAGCCATGATGACCTTCGAGGACATGTACCGCAGCGATCGCCCGGCACTGCTGTCGGAGATCCTGCGCCTCCTCCACGATTCCGGTGACCATCCGGGAACGATTGCCGTGGCTGCATTCCTGGCGAAGAAAGGCGAAGTACTCCGGCTGCTCACCCGCCTGGAGGTGCCACTCACCACGCGCCTTCGGCTAGGAAAACTCGCGGCTCAGGTCGATCACAACCTTCATCATTCCCTGGCCAGCCTAATTCTGCAGACCGAAGAGGCCCGGCTGCGGCAGGATCTGCTCGAGATTCTCAGCCAAACCCGGGTTACGCCGGAAGTAGTCAGCCAGCTCAAGCCGCTCCTCCGGGACAGGGACCCATATGTCCAATCGAAGATGGCGTTCCTCATGGCCGGCGTGGAGCCGGACGGAGCATGGGTCGCGGAGGGACTGACGGATCCCGATCCCCGGATGCGCGCCAACATCATCGAGGCCCTGTGGCGGCAGAAAAGTGAATTCGCCCGCGAGGTATTCCGCCGCTCGGCCACCGACGCGCATCACCGCGTTGCGGCCAACGCGATCTTTGGGCTCTATTTGCTGGGTGACGCACAAAGCCTGCCGATGATCCGCCAATTGCTCGGCAGTAGCGGCCTGGGGCGCCGCGCCGGTCTCTGGCTGGTGGAGATGACAAGAGATCCGCGCTATCTGTCACTGCTCGGCAAGCTCATCGGCAAGGTGGAACCGGAAGCGCGCGCGCGCTGCTTGCGTGTGATTCAGGCCGCGAAGCAGCGCCGGCAGACGGCCATCGATCACGGCACAGTGAGGGTGCACTGGAACGAACGGCGGCCCGGGCTGGCTCGTTTTACGGCGATCGCCGAACCCGAAGGAAGGCATCTGACGAACCTGCACCCGTTTGATCTTGTGCTTCAAAGCGAGGGGCAGTCCGTCGACACCTTCGAGGTACGTCCTCGTCAACCGGGGTCCGAACGAACGGTAGTGCTGCTGACGGGCGAGTGCCCGAACTGGCGGGATTCATGGGCAGAAGCCCTGACGGCGAATAGCTCTGGAATTGCCAAGTTCGGGTTCCTGCCGTTCGCCGATACACCGAGCGCAGACGAGAGAGTAGCGTCCGGAGGCGGCACGGCGGCCTTTCGCCTGCTGGGCGTCGAAGTCGCAAAAGGTGTGCCCGTCAAGGAAGCACAAAAGCCACACCGAACCAGCGCTTCACCTGCTTTGATTAACTGGTGCGGCAACCGCGTCTCGTCACTTCGGCGCGCGCTCGACCACCGACCGTCAATCCTGCCAACGCTCACCGAGGCGATTCGGATGGCGGCTGCCAGCGCGCCTCCTGGCGCCGAGCTCCATCTTGTGGTGCTCGATGAGACAACGGAGAGCGGCGTCCAAGAGGCTTTCGAGTCGACTGGCTTTGAACTGGACGTGATCGCGGCAAAGCCATCGCCGTCGCTAGCCCAAAGGTGCCAGGACCGTGGAGGCCAATGTTTCGTCGCGAAAAACGTTCACCTGGCCGCACAACACCTCGTGAATCTTTCGCTTTCCTGGCAGGCCGACTACGACATCACTTATCCACCAGGAACGGTCGTGGATTCTATCGAAATCTTCTCGGAATGGGGCTATGGGGTGAAAAAGAAAGAAGGCAGCGAAGGGAATCGGGAGGAGGGGATGGTGGGCGTGCAGGGACTCGAACCCCGGGCCTCTTCCGTGTGAAGGAAGCGCTCTAACCAACTGAGCTACACGCCCGCAACGGGCCGAATTCATAGTATAGCGGCAGAGGCACCCGGATGACAAATTGGGATCACAATTGTGAATTCGCGCCAAAGCGTCTCACCCATTGTGCCTATTCGACACAAGACGGCACCTCAGACCTCTAGTCGCCGGCTTTAGGCGGATGCGCAATCATCGCGAAAAACAGGCCTAAAATAAAGAATCCGGCGATGAGGGCGGCCACGAGCATGGGAATCTCCAATCCGTACATGTCTCAACCAATTGCAATCCAGGGGCCAATCGGTACTCCACTTATCGGTCAGAGTTGGTTAACATGAGTCGAGATGCGTGTCGACCTCGCCTTTGGCAAAACCGGACTCCCGCTGGACCTACCCTCCGGCTACAACTATCAGCTGCTCGAAGCCCGCTCCGCGCAGCCACTTCCTGATGCAATCGCCGCCCTCGAGCATGCGCTCGACAACCCGATCGATTCGCCCGGCCTCACCGACCTGGCCCGCGGCAAACTCTCCGCGGCTATCTCGGTGTGCGACATCACCCGGCCGGCACCCAATCGGCTCACCCTGCCGTTGGTTCTGAAACGTCTGGAGGCAGGCGGCATCCCCCGCTCCGGCATCCGCATCTGCATCGCCACCGGACTGCACCGGATCGCCACAGACGCCGAGCTGAACGAGATCCTCGGGCCTGAAATTGCCAGCACCTACACGATCGTCAACCACAACGCCAAGATCCTCTCTGATCACGTGTACCTTGGCGACACGCCGTCAGGAACGCCCGTCCTGATTGACCGGCAGTTCATCGAAGCCGATCTGCACATCACCCTCGGCTTTATCGAACCGCACCTGATGCTCGGCTTTTCCGGCGGCCGCAAGCTGATCGCGCCCGGCCTGGCCGCACAAGAGACCATCAAGGTCATTCACTCGCCGAAATTCATGCGAGATCCGCGGGCCGTCGAAGGGTCAGTCGCTGACAATCCGCTGCATCAGGAATTGCTCGCCGTTGCCCGTCTGGCGCGGCATGATTTCCTCCTCGACGTCGCCCTGACGCGCGACCGCAAAGTGGCCCAGGTTTTCGCCGGAAACCCGGAAACGGCCCATGCCAAGGGCATGGAATTCGTCGCCCAGGTGATGCTCGAGAAGATCCCCGAGCCAGTCGACGCCGTCATCACCACCTGCGCCGGCTACCCTCTCGACCTGACGTTTTATCAGGCCGTGAAGGGCATCACCGCCGCATCTCACATCCTCAAGCCAGGCGGGCGCATTCTGGTTTGCGCCGCTTGCGACGAGGGTCCCGGCGCGCCGGAATTCACCAAAATGCTTCAGGAGCATCCGTCGGACGAGGCATTCCTCGAGAAAATCAAAACCGGACCAGTCACCGTAGACCAGTGGCAGTTGGAAAAGCTCGCCCTGGTGAGCACGCGCTTCGACGTTTTCTTCTACATCCCGGGCGTGCCCGCCGAGTACTATCCGTCGCTGTGGGGCAAGGCCTTCCCGACCTTACCGGAAGCGGTGATCGCGTTCCTGAACGGCTTACCCGCTGGCGCCAAGATCGCGGTGATCCCCGAAGGCCCCTACGTGCTCGCGCGCGCCGCCTAAATGCCGCCGCAGGACCTCGGCCCGCTCTTCGCCCTGCTGCGTATCCCCAGCATCAGCACGTTGCCGGAATACGCCGGCTCGGTGCGTGAATGCGCGGAAATGATCGCTTCCCTGCTGCGCGGCGCCGGGATGGAGCAGGTGGAACTGTTGGAGCGTCCCGGGCGTCATCCGCTCGTTTACGGCGAATGGCTTCACGCCCCGGGCGCGCCGACGCTGCTTTTCTATGGCCACTACGACGTCCAACCGCCCGATCCGTTGGACGAGTGGACCTCGCCTCCCTTCGAGCCCACCATTCGCGGAGAACACCTTTACGCTCGCGGCGTAGCCGACGACAAAGGGCTGCTGCTGATCCTCATCCATGCGGTGGAGCGTTTGCACGCAGCGGGCACGCTCCCCGTGAACGTCAAATTCCTGATTGAAGGCGAGGAAGAGAGCGGCGGCGAGCACCTGACGGAATACGTCCGCGCGCATCCGGCGCGGCTCGCCGGTCTGGATGCGGCGATCATCTGCGATACCGAGATGTTCGCGCCCGAGTTGCCCACCATTTGCGTCGGCCTGCGCGGCATCGTTTACGGCGAGATCCATGTGGAAGGCGCCCGGCAGGACTTGCACTCCGGGGTCTACGGCGGCGCTGCGCCGAATGCTTTGCACGCGCTCGCCCAGGTGCTCACGGCGATTAAGGGCGGGGACGAGATCATTCGCATTCCGGGCTTTCACGATGCGGTGAAGCCTCCCACGGCCGAGGAGCGCGAGGCCTGGGGACGGCTGCCTTTCGACGAAGAAGCCTATCGCGAGACCGAGATGGGCGCGAGCCATCTGGTGGGCGAAGCCGGCATCCCCCTCTTTGAACGGCTATGGGCCCGTCCGACTTTCGAGGTCCATGGCGTGCACGGCGGCTTCACCGGGACCGGTGCCAAGACGGTGATTCCGGCCCGCGCCATGGCCAAAGTGAGCTTTCGGCTGGTACCGGACCAGGAACCTGGCGCGATCGTGGAATGCATCCGGCAAGCGGTAACCGCGGCGGCTCCTTCTGGAACTCGCGCCGAATTCCGCTTGCAGCACACCGCCCCGCCATCTAGCGTCGACTCGCGGAATCCCTACGTCCAAGCCGCCGCCCGAGCCATGACCGACGTGTTCGGCGCCGAAACGGTCTTCACCCGGTCGGGCGGCAGCATCCCCGTCGTCGCGCTGCTCAACCACGAACTGCAATTGCCCAGCGTCATGATGGGCTTCGGCCTCCCCGACGATAACTTGCACGCACCCAATGAGCGGCTCTATCTGCCGAACTTCCAGCGCGGCATTGTGGCCGTCACCAAGTTTCTGGAGAGTTTGAAATCTTTCAAAAATAAGTGAGAATTTCCGCCTGCGAAACCCACTTATTAGTGAGATGTTTCCCCTATTCTTACTTCTCCGCGCGCTGGACTGGGTCCGTCATCAAGCCCGCCTGATGCGCATCGTGCCCCGCAGCCGGGCGCTCGGCCGCCGGGGCGAGGATCTGGCCCATCGGTACCTCCAACGCCAAGGCTATCGGGTGGTGGCCCGAAACTTCACGCCCCGCGGCGGGCATGGCGAACTCGACCTGATCGCCTGGCATGGCGACCGGCTGGTGGTCGTCGAAGTGAAGAGCCGCCAGAGCGACGAATTCGGCTCGCCGGATCGCGCGCTTGACGAGAACAAGCGGCGCGCTCTTTTCCGGGTCGCGCGCGAGTTCGCCCGGCGGGCGGAAGTGCCTTGGGACCGCGTCCGCTTCGATCTGGTGAGCGTCATCTTCCGGCCGCGCATCCGCAATCGTCCGTTGCTGGAACATCAACGGGACATCTTCCCCATCCTCTACACCGAGAACGAATTGCGCGGCACGCTATAATTTCAGCTTGCAGGAATTTCGCAAAGACCCCATCACCGGCCGGTGGGTGATCATCTCCACCGAACGGGCCCGACGCCCGCACGCCTTCGCGCGTGAAGCCTCCAGCGTTCCTCACGGCGGGCCATCGCCGTTCACCGTCGGTAATGAAGCGCAGACCCAGCCGGAACTGCTCGCCTATCACCACGGCGAAGGGGGCGCGTGGAGTCTGCGCGTCGTTCCCAATCGCTACCCTGCCCTGCGCGTGGAAGGCACGCTGGAGCACGCGGGCGACGGCATGTATGACCAGATGTCCGGCATCGGCGCGCATGAAGTGGTCATCGAAACGCCAGACCCCAACGTCGCCCTGGCCGACTTGCCCGAAGCCCGCATCGCCGACCTGTTCTGGGCCTTCCGCGATCGCGTGAACGACCTCAAGCGCGACTTCCGTTTGCGCTACATGGTGCTCTTCAAGAACCATGGCGAAGGCGCCGGCGCCACCATCGGGCACTCCCACTCGCAGTTGATTGCCCTGCCCGTCGTTCCGCGCACTTGCGACGAAGAGATCGCCGGCGGCAAGCGCTACTTCGACTACCGCTCGCGCTGCATCTACTGCGACATGCTGAAACAGGAACTGCAAACCCAGTCGCGGATTGTGAGCAGCAACGACGGCTTCGTCGCGTTCGCGCCTTACGCTTCGCGTTTCCCGTTCGAAACCTGGGTAATGCCGCGCCGCCACACCTCACACTTCGAATCGGTCACCGATCCCGAAGTGCGTCAGTTGGCGGCAACCATGAAGCAGGTGCTGCAGCGTCTGGATCTGGCGCTTGAGAAACCAGCGTTCAACTTCGTCATCCATAGTGCGCCCGTGCAGGAAGGGCCGATTGAGCACTACCACTGGCACATCGAAATCATTCCGCGTGTGATCCGTGTGGCGGGCTTCGAGTGGTCCACCGGGATCTACATCAACCCCACGGCGCCGGAAGAAGCCGCACAATTTCTGCGCGACGCCCGCCCGGCATCGCCGGCTTAACGGACTCGAGCCGGCATCGCTCCGCGTTGCTGCGCCCCTCAACCGCAATGTTGGCTTGGCCATGCGTCACGCGAAAGGCCATTGCCGCACCCCGTTCACGCAACAGCGATTCCAGTGGCCAGTCACTCGCGGCCAGCATCTGCGTCTGCCCGGCCCTCGTGATCAACACTGTCCAGTCTGCCCCTGGTGCCTGCCGCGCAGTCTCCAGAATCCGTTCCGCATACCGGGCCAGTGTTTCCACTCTGATCTCTTCGGCCAAGCCGGCAACGCCTTGAGCGTCAACCCCAAGACGACGAAAAGGCCCCAGGGATTCCTCCCTGGGGCCTTCCGGCACACGGCTAAATACGCCTAATGCTTCTTGCGGGAACAGGCATTCAACGCCCCCGTGATGTCCACTGCTGAACTGCCCTCTTCAATGTGGTTGATCTTGCCATCGGAGTCGATCACGAAGGTGGCGCGGTTGGCGATGCCCCTGGCCTCCATCAGCACTCCGTAATCTCGAGCCGCCTTGCGCGTGGCGAAATCGCTCGCGAAAGTGAACTCGGGCTTAATCACATTGTCCGCCCAATACTTAAGGCTCGGGGTGTTGTCTGTCGAAACACCGATCACCTCGTAACCCATCTCTTTAAATTTTGCGATACCAGCCTGGTACGCGGTCATTTCCTTTGTTCAACCACCGGTGAAGGCAGCGGGGAAAAAGGCGAGTACGACACCTTTTTGTCCCTTGAAATCCTTAAGAGAAACCGGCTTACCTGCAATTGTAGCCAGCGTAAAGTCCGGCGCACTGTCGCCGACCTTTAAATGCGTTTTCGGCGGAGCAGCCGGTTGTGCTTGCGCAAAACCTGCCATCACTCCTCCGGAAAGCGCGATCGCCGTTCTTCGATTCATGCGACCTCCTGCCAGACAGACTACCACTAGTCGTAATGACCGCGCAGTTGATGGATCCGGACGACTAGCAGATCGGTAAACGCTTGTAAGCCATTCAGCATCGTTACCTTCGTCCCCTCGGCATTCGCCCAGCGTACGGGCACCTCAACGACCTTGTAGCGCAACCGCTGGGCGATAAACAACGCCTCCACGTCGAAGCCGAAGCCGGGAATGCGTACGCGGCGGAAAACCTCGTGCGCCGCGTCGCGCCGAAACAGCTTAAAGCCACATTGCGTGTCGGCAAACGGTAAACCGGTGATCAGCCGCATCACCAGGTTAAAGAAGCGTCCCGAATACTCCCGAAACGCCGACTGATGCACGGTCACCAGTTTCCGGTTCAGCGCCCGCGACCCGATTGCACCGTCAGCTTTCTGCTCCCGCACGGCGGCAATCAGCTTCTCCACCTCTTCAATCGGCGCCGATAAGTCCGCGTCAGAGAACAGGATCCAGTCGCCTTGCGCCGTCAGCATGCCGTTGCGCACGGCATAGCCCTTGCCCCGGTTCCCTGGATTGCGCACCAGCCGCACGGAAGGGCAGATCTGCGAGAAGTCCTCCACCAACGCCGCGGTCCCATCGCGCGATCCGTCGTCCACGATTAGCACTTCCGTCTCTCCCAACTGGGTCGTCTCGAGGTACGAAACCAGGCGCGCCAGCGTGGCGGGCAGCCGGTTTTCCTCGTTGTAAGCGGGAATCACGATCGAAAGGAAGGCCAACTCGACATTATACTGCGCGGACCTTTATCATGAAGGTTTACCCCCCGAAGGAGCCTCATTTGTCCCTGGAACAGGATCTGCTCGCGCAACGCCTCGAACGCGTGCGGGAGATCGAGAAGTTGGGCTTCGCGCCCTACGGCCAACGCTTCGACGCTTCGCATCAATTGCCCGACATCACCTCGCGCGCCGCTGAATACACCGCCGAGAGCCTGGAGGCCGATCGCGTCGACGTCAAAGTCTGCGGCCGCCTGCAAACCATTCGCCGCATGGGCAAGGCCGGCTTCGCCAACCTGGAACAGGGCGGCGCCAAGCTCCAGATCTACATCAAGAAGGACGAAGTCAGCGAAGCCGACTACGCGCTCTACCAGGGCCTCGACCTCGGCGACATCATCGGCTGCAAGGGCTACCTCTTCCGCACGCGCACCGGCGAACTCAGCGTCCACGTCAAGCAACTCACCTTCCTCTCGAAGACGCTCCTCGCCATGCCGGAGAAGTTCCACGGCCTCGAAGACACCGAGACCCGCTACCGCCAACGCTATCTGGACCTCCTCTCCAACCCGGACGTCCGCGAGATCTTCATCAAGCGCGCCAAAACCGTTTCTTCACTCCGCCGTCAACTCGACGCCAAAGGCTTTGTCGAAGTCGAGACGCCGATGCTGCAGTCGCAGTACGGCGGCGCCGCCGCCCGCCCCTTCGTCACCCACCACAACACGCTCGACATTGACCTGTATCTCCGCATCGCCCCCGAACTCAACCTCAAGCGCCTCGTCGTCGGCGGCCTCGACCGCGTCTACGAAATCAACCGCAATTTCCGCAACGAAGGCATCTCCACCCGGCACAATCCCGAGTTCACCATGCTGGAGTTCTACCAGGCATACACCGACTACCTGGGCCTGATGGACCTCACCTGCGAACTCCTCAAGCAAACCGCCCTCGACGTCAACGGTACCACCGTCAGCGAATGGGACGGCCACCAGATCGACTTCGGCCACATCCGCCGCTTCACCATGCGCGAAGCCGTCGTCGAATTCTGGCCCGACGCGGCCACTGCGCCCACGCTCGACCAGGTGAAGGACCCCGCCTGGCTCTCGCAGCACGGCCACAAAACCACCGCCGGTGAGAACCTCGTCGAGATCTTCGAACGCGTCGCCGAACAGCACCTCATCCAGCCCACCATCATCTACGAGTTCCCCGTCGAGGTCTCTCCCCTCGCCATGCGCAACCGCCAGGAACCGGCCATGACCGATCGCTTCGAGGTCTACGCCTGCGGCATGGAAATCGGCAACGCCTTCACCGAACTCAACGACCCGCAGGAACAGCGCCGCCGCTTCGACATGCAACTCGGCATGCGTGAACGCGGGGACGACGAAGCGCATCAGATGGACGAGGACTACCTCCGTGCCCTTAGCTACGCCATGCCGCCCGCCGGCGGCGAAGGCATCGGCATCGACCGTCTGGCGATGATCCTCACCGGCCAGAAGTCCATCCGCGACGTGATCCTCTTCCCGCTGCTGCGCCCCGAGGGCCCCATCGGCCTCGCCGACCAACTCCGTTCGCTGGACAAGTAGTGTTTGAGCTCTTCGTCGCCCGCCGCTATCTGCGCGCCAAGCGCAAGCAGGCCGTCATCTCCGTCATCACGGTGATCTCGGTGCTCGGGGTCGCGGCCGGCGTCATGGCTCTCATCATTGCTCTCGCCATCAACAACGGCTTCCATGACACCTTCCAGCGTTCTCTGCTCGGCGCCACCGCCCACATTGACGTGCTAGAAAAGCAGGTCGACGAAGGCATCCCCAACTGGCGCGACCTCACCGCCAAAATCCAGCGCCTGCCCCGCGTCACCGGCGCCGCCGCCACGCTCTACGGCAGCGTCTTTCTCTCCGGCCCCCTGCAGCCCGCCGGCTGCGTCCTGAAAGGCATCGACCCGCAATCCCCCATCCAACGCGCCGACGTCCTCAAAGTCCTCAAAGCCGGCTCGCTGGACGACCTCGACGCGGACGCCGACCTCCCGGGCATCATCCTCGGCTCCAAACTGGCCCAGGAAACCGGCATGCGCCTCCACAGCCGCCTGCAGGTCATCAGCCCCCAGGGCGAAATGACCCCCTTCGGCCCCCGCCCCGCCTACTTCCGCTTCCGCGTCGTCGGCATCTTCGAGTCCGGCTTCTACGACCTCGACAAGACCTGGGCCTTCACCTCGCTCAAGCAAGCCCAACGCATCATGTCCCTGCCCGACGTCGTCAACTCCATCGAGATCAAAGTCAGCGACCTCGACGCCGCCCCCGAAATCGCTCGCGAAGTGGAACGCATCACCGGCCCCAAACTCTCCGCCCTCCCCTGGACCGAAAAGAACCGCCAAATCCTCGGCGCTATGCAACTTGAGCGCACGGTCGCTGTCCTCACCATCGGTCTCATTCAGATGGTCGCCGCCTTCAACATCTTGATCACCCTCATCATGATGGTGATGGAGAAGCAGCGCGACATCGCTATCCTCATGTCGCTCGGTACGCGCCAGGAGCAGATCCGTCGCATCTTCCTGTATCAGGGCTTCCTGATCGGCGCCATCGGCACAACGCTTGGTCTGGTGCTCGGCTATACGCTCTGCTACCTCGGCGACCGTTACCGCTGGATCAGCCTCGATGAAGCGGTCTACTCCGTCGCCTACGTGCCCTTCGAATCCCACTGGATCGATGGCGTCTGGGTCGCGGCGTTGGCCATCGGCATCAGCGTGCTCGCGACGCTTTACCCGGCCCGCGCCGCCACTAAGGTTGCCCCCGCCGAAGCCTTGCGCTATGAGTAAGCGACTAAACTAGCGCCTTGCGGTACTTCCGGAAGTACTCCTCGCGGGCACCCTTCACCCAGGCATCGCGCCGCACTCGCGCTTCGGGCATTTGCGCTTGAAAACTCTCGATCTCAGCATCGCCCCAACGCCCGATCTGCTCGAAGCGGTGCACCCCGAGTTCGTTGAGTTTCTTTTCCAGCACCGGCCCGATACCGTAAATGCGCTTCAGATCGTCCGCCTCGGCCTGGGGCTCGAGTTCCCGCAGGCGGGCCTGAATGCGCTCATAGTCCTTCAGCCTGTGAATGAGACTGGCAATCTCCTCGTCCTTAGCCTGCACCATCGCGCGAAAGTGAGCCTCGGAGGCGCTCAGCCGTCCGCACTGCTGTTCCAACTCCTGAATGTGCGCCCGCAGGCCCGTAAGTTCAAGCTGGGCTTGCTCGAGTTGCACCGGCATCAATCCGGCCAGGCGCAGCGCTTCGGCTTCAAACAGCGCCTCCGCCGCCCGCAGGTCCGATCGCCGTTCTTCGAGGTCCGCCTTCAATTGCGCCAACGCCGGTTGAGAGTCCATGAGCATTTCGATGGCCCACGATGACATACTCCGGCGCTAAGATTCAATACTATTGGTACGGGCCTATGCCCCTGGGCGTTATCATGCTACGGATGGCGTCCGCGGATTACCGAATTGTCGAACGGAACCTGCGGGCCGCCATGAGTTGCTTTGCCAGGTCGAAGTCCACTGGCGAAGCCGTCAACCTGCCCGGCTTGCAATTGGTCTATTCCGGTATTCCTCATGCCGTCTTCAATGCGGCGATGCTCACCGAACCCATCCTGGCCATCAGCGACCTGCGCCGCCGGCTGGACCGTGCCCACGACCACTATCGCCGCCGCGGCCAAGCCTGGTCCCTCTGGCTTTGTGAAGAATGGATCGAGCCCAGCCTGCGCCCCGCCGCTATCACGCTCATCAACGACTTCGAACTCCAGTACTCGTCCAACCCGCCCGGTCTCTTCGCCGCCCACCTCAAGCCCATCAAACGCAGTCTGCCTCCGCTCGACCTGCGACCGATCAACAACGCCACCGCGCGCCTGGACTTCTGCCATGTGATGTCCGTCGCGTTCGAAGGCCCGTTTCCGGTACTGCTCGAGGCCTACCAGGAAGACTCGTTCTGGAATGCCGATTTTGAAGGCTGGATCGGCTATCGAGACGGCCAGGCCATCGCCACGGCCTGCACCGTAACGGCAGCGGGAGCCGTTGGCGTTTACGCCGTGGCGACCGTCCCCTCGGAACAGGGAAAAGGTTATGGGGAGGTCATCGTGCGGCACGCCGTGCAACAGGCACAAGCCCGGTACGGTGTGGAACCGACAGTACTGCAATCGAGCGTCGCGGGAATGCCGCTCTACCGGCGCCTAGGCTATCGACCGGCGGCCGACTTCACCATCTACATTTCGCGCACTTCCTAAGCTATTTGCGACGCGCCGCCGGCTCATCCTCGAGCTTCTCGTTGGCTTCCAGCTCTTCGCCGGACAGTTTTGCCAGCCACTGCGTGGGCGGATTCAGGATCGCGCCGAAGATGATCACCACGAACACGGTAAAGATCGCGGCTACTACATAAATCATTCCTTATTCTCTCATTAGTGCGGCGAAGCCGCCTCCGCGCCCAAACCCGTATGCGCCCTCACCTGCATTTCAATGAACTTCGCCTCCGCCTCCGGCTCGTCGGACAGCAGCGTCCCCACAATCGCGGCCAGGAACCCCAAGGGAATGCTCAGAATTCCCGGATTCTCCAGCGGGAAAAGGGCATCGGCCGCGCCGCGAACGCTCGGCCCCACCAGAATCAGGATGATCGAGCTCGCCAACCCGACTCCCAACCCGCTCACCGCGCCCAGCGTGTTGAAGCGCTTCCAGAACAACGTCAGGATAATCACGGGCAGGTTGGCTGACGCCGCCACGGCGAATGCCAGGCCCACCAGAAACGCCACATTCGCCGAAGGTCCCAAAGCGATGGCACTGGCGATCGCCAGGATGCCGACCACCAAGGCCGTCACCCGTGCCACCCGCACCTCAGTCTCCGGGCTGAGTTCCTGATCGCGAAACAGAAACCCCGCATAAAAGTCATGCGCGAACGACGTGCTCGCCGTAATCGTCAACCCGGCCACCACGGCCAGAATGGTGGCGAACGCCACCGCACAAATAAACGCGAAAAACGCCTCGCCGCCCAGCGCCTGCGCGAGCAACGGCGCACTCATGTTGATGCCGCCGCTCTGCTTGATTAGGTCCGGGCCAACGATCGTCGCGGCGCCGAATCCCAGGAATGTCGTCATCACGTAGAACGTACCGATAATCGCCATCGCCCACACCACACTCACCCGCGCCGTCGCGGCGTCAGGCACCGTGTAGAAGCGCACCAGGATGTGCGGCAGTCCGGCGGTGCCAAACACCAGCGCCAGTCCCAACGACAGCAGGTTCCAGGTGCCATAGGGCGGCTTGTAGTACCAGCCAGGCTCCAGGAAGTCGCGCGTCACCTGCTGGCCATCCACGGTGAAACTGACATGCGAAACGGCGTCGAAGAACTGGGCAAAAGAGAAGTTGAAATGCGCCAGCACCAGCACGCTGAGCAACATGGTGCCGCCCATCAGCAGGATCGCCTTCACGATCTGGACCCAGGTGGTCGCCAGCATTCCCCCGAAAACGACGTACAACACCATCAGCAGGCCCACACCGGCCACCGCGCCCTGGAATGTGACACCTGAATCTTTCAGCAGCAGCGACACCAGCGTCCCGGCACCCACCATCTGGGCAATCATGTAGAACGTGCTCACCGTCAGCGTACTCAGCGCCGCCATCGCCCGCACCGGCCGTGCCTTCAACCGGTAGGCCAGAATGTCGGCCATCGTGTACTTGCCGATATTGCGCAACGGTTCGGCCACCACCAGCAGCACCGTCAGATACGCCACCAGCCAGCCTACCGAGTACATAAAGCCGTCGTAGCCGTAAAACGCAATCAGGCCCGCAATCCCCAGAAACGACGCGGCGGACATGTAATCGCCGGCGACGGCCAAGCCATTCTGCCAACCCGTAATCCGCCGGCCGGCCGCAAAAAACGCGCCCGCCCCTTGGCTTTTGCCCGAGCTCCACCACGTAATGCCGAGCGTCAACAAAACGAAACCAACGAAGATGGCCAGCGTCACTGAGCGGCACCTTCGCTGCGCAACAGCTCCTTCGCCGCCGCATCAAAATGGGCCGCCTGACGGACATATAGCCAAGCCAGCACCCACGCCATCACAAACTGCGAAAGGGCGAACCAGTAGGCCAGGGTCACGCCGCCAATCCGTTGCCGCATCACCCCGGGGAAGAGGCTGACGCTGATCGGCAGCGAAAAGTAATACACCACGAAGAAGATGAAAGCGGGCAGGATGAAGCGTTTTTTAGCGGCCAGTAGCCGGGTGAATCCCGGCGCGGCGCCAATCCGGTGAACAAGATCGGGCATCCATGCAGTCTATCAGCAGGACTGCGGTTAAGAGCGCAAATGCTGCTTGAAGAACGCGAGCGTCCGCTGCCACGCCAGTTTCGCCGCCGCTTCGTCATAGCGTGGCGTCGTATCGTTATGGAAACCGTGGTTGGTGCCTTCGTACATGTGCACCGTATAGGTGGCGCCGTTAGCCTTCAGTGCCTCTTCATAGGTCGGCAATTGCGCATTGATCCGCGCGTCGAGCGACGCGAGGTGAATCATCAACGGCGCCTTGATTTTCGGGACTTCCGTCGCCGGCGGCATCCCGCCATAGAACGGAACCGCCGCCGCCAGATCTGCTCCCATGCGAACGGCCAGCGTGTTGGCGACCCCGCCGCCGAAGCAGAAACCCACCGCGCCCACCTTGCCATTGCCTGCCGCATGGGACTTCAACCAACGCGCCGAGGCGATAAAGTCTTCGTTCATTTTCGCGCGGTCCACCTTACCAAAAAGCTGTCCGGCTTTCTCGTTGTCCCCGGGATAGCCACCCACACTGGTGAGTCCGTCGGGAGCGAAGGCAATGAAATTCTCGGCGGCGAAGCGGCGCGCGACATCCTCAATGTACGGGTTCAGTCCTCTGTTCTCATGCACCACCAACACCGTCGGCAGCTTACCCTTGGCCGCCGCCGGCCGTGCCAGATAACCCTTTATGCTACCGTTGCCGAGGGGCGACGGCACCGTCTCATAGCCCACCACGATCCGGCTATCCGTCGCCGGAACTTGTTGAGCCCAGGCGTAGTTGGGCCGCAAGCTCTCCCAGATGGCGGTCGCCGTCAAGCCGCCGACGGCAAACTTCTGGGCGCCCTCCAGAAATGCGCGCCGGTCGATCTCGCCATGCACGTACCGGTCAAACAGATTCAACAGCTCTTGGGGAAATTCTGAGGCTTTTTTTCGTTCCATGGGATTAGCGAGAACATAACACACCGGGTACAGATTTGGGGAGGATCGAACGATAAACGATAGACAGCATTGACTTCCCCTGTTGCCATCCCCGAGGCGCAGTCCGCGCCTACCCGCCAGTCCCGGCACACCCTTGCCCTTGTGCTCTTGGCCCTGCCGGCCCTGTTTCCCCTTCTCTTCTCGATCTACTCCGCTTGGTCCCAGGGCCTCGTCCCCACCGGGTTCATTCAATACGACATGGCCTACTACCTGGCCAACGCCCGCGAGCATTTCGACCAGGGCTGGAGCCTCACCTACGGCAACCCGTACGCTCCGGCGGGCACCGCGGCCATCTACTTCCAGCCCCACATTCTGCTGCTCGCCATCCTGCAGGCCGCAGGCCTTCCGCCGGCCATTGCCTTCAACCTCTTCGGCCTCGCGGCTCTCGCTCTCGCCACCGTCGCCGCATCCGGTTTCTATGGGGAACTGGTGGGCTTCGAAACGCGGGCGAAGCAACTTGGCTTCCTCTGCTTCTTCTGGGGAGGCGGCCTTCTCTCGGCTCTCGGATTGCTTTTTGGCCTCGCCACCGGTACCGACCTGACCAAAGCGATGTTCCTCTTCGACCCCAACGACGGCTGGTGGATGCTGAACTTCGGCCGCAATCTGGTCTACCCCACCGAAGCCTACTATCACGGCGTTTTCCTGTTCGCCCTGCTCAGCCTGGTGCGGCGAAAGTTCGGCTGGGCGCTCGCCTTCACAGCACTGCTCTCCGCCAGCCATCCGTTCACCGGACTCAGTCTCGTCCTGATCGTCGCCGCCTATGCCGCGCTTGAACTGGCCCTGCGCAGCGATGGCGCCTCCGTCCGGCTGCTAATCGGGGCCGTCGGCATCGCCGCGTACCATGTAGTCTATTACCTGGTGTTCCTGAATCGTTCGGCCGACCATCGCGCGCTCCGTACCCAGTGGGAACTCGACTGGCCCTACTCCGCCTGGACGTTTGGACCAGCGCTGTACCTGGTGGGCTTCCTGGCCTTCACGCGTTTCACGCGCTGGCCCAGTGCGCGCGCCATCCTCACGAGCCCAACCTCCCGATTGCTCCTCGTCTGGTTCGCCGTTGTCTTCGCGCTGACGCAGCACGACCTCCTCGTCAAACCCATGCAACCCATTCACTTCGCCCACGGCTATGACTGGATGGCGTTGTTCTTTCTGGCCGCGCCGGCCCTCATCCCGATCCTCGAACGCCTCCGCGGACCGGCGCTCGCCGCCGTCCTGTTGCTGATGCTCTCCGACAATCTCTGCTGGTTCGCCTCGTTCCTGTCGCCGCAAGTGCAGCGTTACGCCATCACACTAACGCCCAGCCAGGCCGAGACTCTGGAATGGCTGCGCCAACACGCCACGGCGCGTGACGTCGTCGCCGCCGACGACGACGCCATCAACTACCTCACCAGCACCTATTCCGCCGCCGGCTCCTGGCATGGACACGTCCACAACACACCCCATGCCGCCGAGCGCAAGCGGGAACTGGAAAGCAACGTCTTCCCTGCTCCGGGACCCAATCTCTTCATCCGCCGCGGCTCACCGGACGCGCGGGCGATCGAGCGCACCGGCGAATTCAACATCTATCGAGGTACACCGTGATTCATCGAGGTAAAACATGACTTTCCTGATTGGCATCCTGCTCGGCGCCATGGCCTGGTTCGTCTTTCGCATCGGCCTGCTCGGCATCTACACCGTAGACCAGAACGAGCGCGCCGTGAAGACCGTTTTCGGCCGTGCGGAACGCTTGCCGGGCACCACACTCGACCATCCCATTGCCGCCTTCCTGCGCGAGGAAGAGCGCGCCCGCTACACCTATCCACAGGTACGGGTGATCCCTCCTGGCGGCCCCTACCTCAAAATGCCGTGGGAGAAGATCCACAAAGTCTCCATCGCCACGGTCACCCAGAACATGGCCACTGACCCCGAAGATCCCACGGCCAACTCCGCCGGCACGCGCCTGGAGGCCGTCACAAAGGACCAGCTCAACACCGGCCTCACCGGCCAGATCCGCTACCAGGTCAGCGAAGCCAATCTCTACGGTTATATCTTCGGCATCAAGAAACCCATGGTGCACGTGATGGGCTACTTCGTCTCCGTGCTGCGCCAACGCATCGCCAACTTCGAGGCCAAGGCTGAGAACGCCATGCCGATCGGCCTGCCCGGCGCCGAAATGACCGGTATCTCCATTAATGACCTGCGCAAAAATCTGCGCGACCTGAACGAGTACATGGATCAGGAGTGCCGCTCCTCCACCGCCCGCTACGGCGTCGTGCTGGACGCCTCGTTGATCACCGGCATTGATCCGCCTCCGGAAGTGGAGTCCGCTCTCGCCGCTATTAACACCGCCCACAACCAGGTTTCCAGCGACATCAGTCTCGCGCAGGCCGCCGCCGACCAGAAGATCGTGCAATCGAAACGCGCCGTCGAGATCGAGACGCTGAAGGCCCAGGCCGAAGTGGAGCCGATCAAGCTGCTGGCCAAGGAACTCTCTGACCTGCACCGCGCCGGCCCGGCGGTACTCAGCGCATATCTGCGCAACGTCAAGCTGCGGCTCTACGAACGAGTGCGCGACGTCTATCAGGAGGTGCGGTCATGATTGAGATCCTCTTCACCGCCGCCGTCACATTCTTCGTCCTGCTCATTGGAGTGCCCATCGTTCTTGGCTTTGGCCGCCTCTTCGGCATCTTCACCATCGTCGAGGAGCGCATGTGCAAGGTCTACGTTCTCTTCGGCAAAGTCATCGGCATCATTCATGAGCCCGGGCTGCACTTCCTCTTAACCCGGCTGGGCCCTTCCGCCCTGATCGTCAACCTCCTCGGCCGCTGCTATACGCTCGACATGCGGCTCGACCAGGAGTATCGACGGAGTGAAGCCGTCAACTCCGAGGAAGGCGCCCCCATGGGCATCGGCATCTGGTACGAAATGTGGATCAGCGACCCCGTAGCCTACCTCTTCAAAAATACCGATCCGCGTGGTTCCCTGCGGGCTAACGTCAGCAACGCCACGGTGCGTTGCCTCAGCAACATGAAGCTCGCCGACATGCTCGAAACCCGGCACATGATGAGCACTACGGTTCGCAGCGAAGTCTCGCCCCAATCGGCAGCCTGGGGCTACCAGTTGGGTTCCGTCTATATCCGCAAGGTGCACTTCCGGGACATCGGAATGATCCGCCAAATCGAAGAGAAGGTCGTGAACCGACTGCGGCAAGTCACCTCGGCTATCCGGCAGACGGGCGCCAACCAGGTGAGCGTCATCACGAGTTCCGCCGAACGCGAAGCCTCCATCGAGTTCGGCAAAGCCTCCGCCATCCGTCCGAACACGCTGGGCAACGCGCTCAAGGAGATCGCCCAGGAGCCGGCGGTCGCCAGCGCCCTGTTCGACATTCTGGAAACCCAGAAGCTCGTCGCCGCCGAAGCTCGCGTGACGCTCTTACCCCCCGGGCACACGGTGTTAACCGATCTTTTGGCCTCGAAATCCGAACCCGCCGCCCGGCGAGTCCCCCCGCCTCCCATGGCCTAGCTGCATACATTGGGCTGGCATACAATTGAGGCCATGAAGACGACTGCGGTTCGACTCCTCTGCGCTCTGTTCGCCCTCATGGCCGTTCTTACTGCTCAACCGCCGGGCGGCTCCACCGTTCTCCGGCAAGCCTCTCAGCTCGATGTCGAAGGTAAATACGCCGAGGCACGGGCTCTGTTCCAAAAAGAGATCGACACCGCTACCTCGGCGCGCGCCAAGGCTAACGCCCAACGCGCCATGGCCATGTCCTACGCCTTCGAAGGCAACTGTCAGAAGACCGGCGAATACGAGCAGATGGTGATCGACTACTGGATCACCCGGGAAAAAGACGAGCCCGCCAATGCCTTCTACCAACAGGGCGAGATGGCCAACGAAGCCGCCCGCGTCTGCATCGACGCCGGAGACCTGAATGCCGCCGAACGCTGGTACAAACTCGGTACTCGACTGGGCCTGAAAGAGCCGGGGATCTCCGCTGATCGCACCGCCCTTTGGAAATTCCGGCTTGCGCACGCTCAGGCCCGCCTCGCCGCCCGCCGGAGCCAACGTGCTGAAGCCGCCAAGTACGTCGCCGAGGCCAAAACCGCGCTCGACGCGATGACCGACCTCCGCAAAGCTCAGGAACAGTACTTCCCTTACCTCGAAGGCTACGTCGCTCTCCATCTGGGCGACCATCGCCAAGCCTTGGCCGCCTTTGAAAAAGCGAATCAGAACGATGCCTTCATTCAATGCCTGATCGCCCAAACCTACGAAAAGCTGGGCGACACCGCCCAGGCTCGCGAGCATTGGCAGTTAGCGGCGAAGTCCCGTGCCCACAATCCGGTCGGCGCGTACGCGATTCCCTTGGCCCGCAAGAAACTCAGCTAGCGCTCCGGAACGATCTCCCAAGGCGGAACCGCGAAGGCCGCGGCCGCCTTCTCACCCTTCACCACGCCATCGCCTGGCGCCTCCGTAATCGCCCGGTAAAATGCTTCACGCGCCTGGGCATCCGTAAACCCCAGCTTCCCTTGTTTCTCCAGCAGCTTCAGTTCGGCAGCCGTCGCGTCCACTGCCGTATGCGTTCCAAAGGCCGACAGCGCCACTCGCCCTCCATGCTTTCGGTAGAGCGCCCGCTGCAGCTTGAAGTGGGTGGCGATCAGCTGTACCATCCAATCCCCCACGCGGCTTTCCGGGCGCGGTGATGGAAAACGGCGGCGCAGCCGGTCGAGTTCGTCAGCGGTCGGCTCCAGCCCGTTCTCCCGCAGATAGTGCCGGGCAAAGCTCTGCACGACGACAGCCGGATCAGCCGTGGGATAGCTCTTGCCCAGAAATCGAACGGCATCCGCCGCCCAAAGGACCATCACCGGAACCAACATGCCGATGAAGGCCCGCCAGGTTCTACGCCCAGCCACTTAGCCTCCTGGTCTCGGGCAGCGAGAGGCAATCGAAGTGCGTCATGGCGTCAAGGTAGCATGCGCGCTTTGCTTGGTGAGAGAATCGTCTCGATGAAACGCTTGCTTCTCCTCGGCGCCTTCCTCGTGACGGTCTGCTTCGCCCAGAAGCGTCCCGTCTTCGTTCCCGTCAAGCCAGTTAACACGCGTCCCGCCGCCGCACCCGCCTCGAGCCTGCGGATCGGCAATGGCCGCTTCTTCTCCTACGCAATGCCCGAGGGCTGGCGTGTCGGTGAGGACGGCCAGTTCGCGCTCACCCTCGTCTCCCCGGACAACAAAGCCATTACCGTCATGGTCGGCAACGCCGGACTTCCGCCCGGCACGCCTCCCGGTGGCTTCGTCTACCAGAAGCTGATGGCACTGCAGCCCCAGAATCTCCAACTCGGTCCCGGCCGGGGAGCACGTCCCGTCGCCGGCTTCTCCCAAGCCGTCGAGTTCGATGTCGCCTACTCCGTGCGCGGCGTCGCCTATCGCGGACTCGCCAAGTGCAACGTCCAGACCGCCTACGATACCGCCGTCATGGCCATGACCTTTGCCGTCTCGGAAGCAAGTCAATGGTCCGGCTATGCCTCCTGGCTGCCCCAGGTCGCCGACCAGATCTCCGCCACCAACGGCGCCGCCTTCGGCATCCGCGGCATCATGGCTCAGAACCTACGCAATTCCACCGCCTACGCGGAAGCCGCCCGCAGCTACCGCGATTGGTCACAGCGCAACTGGCAGCAGGTCACCGATGACCGCAACGCCTCCGTTGACCGTCGCAACGCCGCCTTCCGCGACAACCTCGGCGGCGTGCAGCCCTTCACCAATCCCTACGGTGACACCCGCCGCGTGGAACTCCCGCTTACGCATCGCTATTATTGGATGGACAGTCAGGGCAACATCGTCGGCACCGACGACCCCGGCGCCAACCCCAATCAAGGCTCTACCAACGAATGGCGGCCCATGAAGCCGGCCAACCCGGCTCCCGCTAAGCGCTGAATCCGGTCAGCCTTTCAGCGACTTCACCCACTCTTCCACCTGGCCTTCCAAAATCGCCAGCGGAATCGCACCGTTCCCCAGCACCACGCCGTGGAACTCCTTTAGAGAGAACTTCGCACCCAATGCCGCTCGCGCCCGCTCACGCAGTTCCAGCATCTTCAGTTGGCCGATCTTGTAGGAGCATGCCTGACCCGGCATCACCACATAGCGGTCCACTTCGCTCTTGGGCATCCCATAAGCGATGGCTTGTTCGCGCGTCCAGCCCTTGGTGTGCAGCCCTGTATCGGTCACCAGGCGACGGGCCCGGAAAAGTTCACCATTCAGGCGTCCCAAGTCACTCACCGGGTCGCCCTTGTACCAGCCCAAATCGAAAGCGAGCCGTTCCGCATAGAGGCCCCATCCTTCCGCATAGGCGGAAAGGCTCGAAAACGTGCTGTTCTGCCGGAACTTCGGTAGCGAGGCGTTCTCCACCTGTAGCGCGATCTGGAAATGATGACCCGGAATGGCCTCGTGATACGCCAGCGTGCGCATGCCGACCTTCGAGAAAGTCGGACCCGGAAGCGGCACGCGGAACAAGCCCGGACGCGAGCCGTCCGCGGGCGGCGGCTGGTAGTTCGCCGCGGCGTTGCCCTCCTCATAAGCGGGAATCCGCTGCACCACGCAAGCAGCCTTGGGCCGCAGCAAAAAGTCCGAGGCGGCGCGTTCGTTGGCCACCCGGATCATCGCGGTATAGTCCGCCAGAATCTCTTCGCGCACCGTGGGCGAATTCCGGTAAACGTTGTCTTCGCCCAGCTTCTTCATCCGCTGCTCGATCGTGCCCCCCGAGTACCCCAGCGGCCGCAGGAGAGCCTCCATCTCGGCTTCGATTCGCTTCACCTCCGCCAAACCCTTCTGATGAATCTGCTCGGCCGTCATGCTCGTCGTGGTGAAGCGATTCAGGTAGAAAGCGTACGCTTCCCGCCCCTTCGGCAAACGGCGCATCCCCGCCTCAGGTGTCGCCTTCGCCGCGATTGTGCTCAGGTTGTCCAGTGTCCGGCGGAACGAGGGGTAGACCGACCCGGCCACCAGCTTGCTCGCCGCCGCCACCAGCGCCGGCGCACCGGCCACCTTGGCTTGCTGCAACCGCTGCGCGAATGACGTCACCAGAACATTCGTCTCCGGCGCCGGCGTCACGAAACGCCGCATCTGCCCCACGGTTTCCGCCAGGATGAACGACGGGGGCCGGATGCCCCGGCTGGCCCGGTCGCGCATCGTGTCGCTTTCCTGATCCAGCACCGGCCCAAACGCCTCCAGCCGCGCCATATAGTTGTCCGCATCGCGCCGGTTGCGGATCGGGTGCATATCCGTCAGCAGACGAGTGATGCCGGACTGAATGCCGTGAAACTGATTGATCGGGAATCGCAGTTCCAGAAACGGCTCTTCGCCGACGACATCGTCGAGCAGCCATTTCAGCACATCCGCGGAAACCCGCTGAGCCGCCGTCAGTGTGCCACGGTCGAACTTCGCCAAACCCGCCAGACCCTTGCGGGCCAGCGCGATCCGTGCCGGGCCATCCTCGGCCGATGGCCGCGAAAGCTTGCCGTCCAGGATGTCCTGTTCGGCCGCCGGAAAGTAGCGGTCAATTGTGGAACTTTCCGGATCCGCCCGCATCCATTCGGCCGTAAACGCCTCAAAGTATTGGTCAATCGTCTGCGCCTGGGCGCGACAGGAGGCCGCGGCCGCCAAGGCCACCAATTCACGACGGGTCATGCTGGAAACATAGCACGGCCCGCCCGCTACTCCATTTTCAGCGTCACCGTATTCGAACGGTGACCCGCCACCGTGACGTACAAGTTCGCCTCCCCCCGGCCCGCCAGCGTCCGCGGCAGCGGACCGATGTTCACCTGATCCAGCCCGGCAAACTGACCCTGCGCACCCGCATACGTCACCGGCACAGCCGTGCCGCCTACCTGCGCCGTCACTGCGCTCAGGACCGCGCCTCGCAAACCCGTGCCCACCAGCACCAGATAGACCGTATCCGCGGCCGCGCCCAGACTAATCGCCTTGCCCACCAGCTTCTGCTGCGTCGCATCGAACTCAAAGGCGGTCAACGTCGTCTGGTTGCCCTGAGCATCCGCACGAATCGCATTGATGTAGCCCACTCCTTCGCCGCTCGCGTTTGCCGAAAAGAGACCGGCCGCCGTCGTGGCCACCAGCATCGTGCCGCTCACCGACGTTCCGTCCTGCTTCCGCACCGTCACCGTTGCACGCCCCGCCGCCGTGCCCTCCGGCACCACGAAATTGGCTTGCCCCGTAGAAACGAAGTAGATCGGCGCGGTACGGCTGACATTGTTCACATCCGTCACGGTTACCGTCACGCTGCTCAGCGTGGTGGGCAAAGTAGTTGACGTGGCCGCCACCGTCGAAGTGGCGATGCCCGCCGCAAAGACACTGGCAATCGAGTTCGGCGCCAGCGCGTTCAGCGCAAACGTCGCGCCATTCACGATGCTGTTCGAAAGCGGATTCGAGTTCGCTGTCCCGGGGGTTGCCGTCGCAAAGAGGCTCCACGTCGCCGCTCCATCGCTCGTGCGGCCATAGGACACGTCCGTCCGTTGGGGGCCGAACGTGACGGCGTCAATCAGCGTGGTCCCGTCCGCCGCGTAGATCGCCACCACTTCGCCATCCGCACTCAATGACCACGATGTGTGGCGCGCGCCCTGCGTCGCCTCGCTGTCCGCCATGAAGACCAGATGGCCCCGCGCCGGGATCGTCACCCCTTCCGGCACCTTCCACTTCGTCGGGTTGTTCGCGTTGTCCGTGATGTACATGCCGCTCATGTTCACCGCCGTCGCCCCCGGATTGTAAACCTCAAACCAGTCCTCGTAGGCGCCGGGCTCATCCGGATCCTGAAACGCGCCGTCATTGTCGGCCATGATCTCGTTCACCAGCAACTGGCCCGTCGCCGTCGAAGGCGGTACCACGGCCGCCCCTTCCAACGCCCACTGGCTGCCATAACTCCCCACCCGCTTGTAGGCCTGCGTCGCCGTCAGCGCCGGAACCTTCACTGTGTCGATCTGCGTGCCGCCCGCGTAGAGGTAAAGCGTGGCGCCAGACGCTGGCGAAGTCCAGGCCATCGTCAGCGACTCGCCATCCGCCAGGGTCCGCGAAGCCAGCGCCCATTTGCCCGGCGTGGCCGGATCGTCAGTCAACGTGTAGCCGGCCGTCGCCAATGAGCCGGGCCCAAGATTGTACTCGTTGAAGTCCAGCTTGAACGGCTTCTTGATGCCATTACGCCGGAAGGACGAATTGCCCTTGAATCGCACCAATCTTCGCCAGATTCGTCTCCCCATACTGATCGGCGGGATTCGAGTTGTGGCTCTGAAAGAGCGTGTTGTACCAGTTCGCGTCGTCGAAATAGAGACGAATCTCGCGGACCGCGAAGTCATCGAAGAAACCGGCGGCTTGGTCAGCGGCGGCCGCTGGCAGAGCCAGCAGCGTCAAAAGGGCAGGGATCATTTTCATGGTTGTAACCGAACGTTAACCAATTCAACGCGCCGCCCCACACTGGAGTTGCGAATTCGCCCGAAAGCTTTACACGCCTTTACACTGCTCGCTACTTAGCCCCATCCAACGCGAACGCCATGATGCTGTCATCCGTCACCGGATTGTTGAAGAATCCTCCGCCGGTGGACGTAATCACCACATACTGACGCCCATCGCGCCCCTGATACGTCATCGGCGTCGCCTGCGCCGCGCCCCCGAGCTTCACCGTCCAAAGCTCCTTGCCCGTCTTCCCGTCGAAGGCACGGAAACGCGCGTCGTCGGTCGCACCGACGAACACCAGTCCGCTGGCCGTCGCGATCGTCCCGCCGTTCCCCGGGCGCCCGGTCTTCTGCTTGTCGGGCGGCAGGCTATCCGTCACTCCCAGGGGCACCCGCCAAACGAACTCGCCCGTATTCACATTCACCGCCGTCAACTGTCCCCACGGCGGCTGCTGACACGGCAGTTGCTGCGTCGAACCATTCTTTCCCGGAATGCTGAATCGCCCGCCACCGATGCCCTCATACGGGCCTCCCGGGTCCACCCGATTTCCCACGCCTCGACCAATGGCCCGGCCTTCATTCATGTCGTGATCCCGAATGCCGGTAATCTGGCCCAGGTCATTCGAGTTGATAAACAGATAGCCCAATTGTGGATTGAACGACACGCCGCCCCAGTTCACGCCGCCATGGTTTCCCGGGAAGCGCGCCCCGAGCTTGTTGTAGCTCACCGGCAGATAGGGCCCGCCCAAATCGAGGTCCTTCATCAAAGCGCGGCACGCCGCTTCCAGTTCCGGCGTCACCGTCGCCACGTCTTCCATGCTCATCGTCATCCGCGATAGCGGCGGCGGCTTCAGCGGAAACGGCTGCGTCTTCGAGGTTCGCTCCAACGGCACTTTGCTCTGCGCCACCGGACGCTCTTCAACGCCGTAGATCGGCTTACCCGTCACCCGGTCCAGCAGAAACAGCAGACCCAGTTTATTGATCGCGGCCACCGCTGGAATCGTCTTTCCGCCGCGCTTCACGTCGATCAGCGCCGGTGCGCCCGTCAAATCCGCGTCCCAGATGTCGTGGTGCACAATCTGGAAGTGCCATAAATACTTTCCCGTGTTCGCGTCCACCGCCACCAGACTGCTGCTGAACAGGTTGTCGCCCGGGCGATCGCCGCCGTACTGGTCCACCGACGGCGCACCGAACGGCAGGTACGCAATCCCCCGCTTCGCATCCACCGTAATGAATCCCCAAACATTCACCCCGGACCGGTTCTTCCAACTCTCCCCGCCCCACGTGTCGTTGTACTTCTCCCCCGCCCGCGGCACCGAATGGAACGTCCACACCACCTTGCCCGTGTGCATGTCCCAAGCCCGCACATCGCCCGCGGGACCAAGCGGCGGATTCTCCTGCGTCGTCCCACCCGCGATCAACAGGTGCTTATAGACGATCGGCGGCGACGTTAACCCGTTGCGGCCCGGCATCCCCCGCATAATCTCCTCGGTGTTCATATTCACGATGCCGTTGTCGCCAAACTCCGGATTCGGCTTTCCGGTCTTCGCATTCAGCGAAAACAGCCGCCCATCACCAGACCCGAAAACGATCTGCGCGGGCGTCTGCGCGTCCCCCGGCCAGTACTCCACGCCCCGCGTCGCCGGACCGCCCCCGCCCTGCAGCGCGTACGCCCAGATCTCCTTGCCCGTCGTCGGATCCACGGCCACCACACGCCCATACGGCGTCGTCAGGTACATCATGCCGTCGATCACCAGCGGCGTCACCGTGCTCGGGCTGAACCGCGAATTGCCGCGCATACTCGCCCGCGTCCCTTCCGGCACATCGCCCACCGCGCCGCCCGTGTTGCGGGGAGGCGGTGCGGCGACGGGTGCCGCTCCAGCTGGCTTCATGTGATAAACCCACGCCACCTTCAGCCGATCGACGTTCGAAGGCTTGATCTCCGTCAGCGGAGAAAACCGCATCCCGCCCGAATCGTGTCCATAGGTCGGCCATTCCTTCGCCCGCGCATCCCCTCCTTTGGGTTGCGCAAATGCGCTGCCGCCCAGCATCAACAGGGTGGGCGCGACAAGGAGAATGCCAACGGTTCGCTTCATAATCGCCCACCATTCTATAACCCCATCTGCTTGCGCCCGCCCGGCCACGGTGCCAAGCTAAAAAGGCATGTTGTCCTCGCTCCGGCTCCTGGCATCCCTCGTTTGTTTGCTGCCCCTCGGTCTGATTGCCGCCGAGGAGGACGACCTTCCCGACGGCAATGGCAAAGAGACCTTCGTCCAGATGTGCGCCAATTGCCACGCCCTTAAAAGAGTGGTGAAGATCCGGTACCCGAAGAAGTTCTGGGAAAGCGTCGTCGACGACATGGTCTCAAGAGGTGCTGAAGGCACCGAAGAAGAGGCCGCCGTCGTCATCAGCTACCTCTCGCGCAACTTTGGTAAGCCACTCAATATCAACCAAGCCACCGCCAAACAGATTCAGGCCGGCCTTTCTTTCAGTCCCGCCCATTCCGAACTGATTGTGCGCTACCGTACGGAACATGGCGACTTCAAGTCCTTCGAAGATCTGCAAAAAATCGAAGGCCTCAGCGCTAAGTTGTTGGATGAACAGAAGAACAATATCAAGTTCTAAACGAAACCCCACGGCGGGGTCAGTTTTCATTTAACAACTGGTTACGTCTGTTTCTGAGTGATAATTGGGGTGCGTCCTTCACCTCAGGAGGAATTCCCGTTGAAAACTTGTAAATCGTTTTCGAGCATCGTGCTGCTCTGCCTTGCCGCGTCTGCGTTGCCTTTGGCTGCACAAGTCCCCACCCCAAGTCCGGCGTCCGTAGCGTTAAACACCCCGACGCTTTCGACGACCGCCGTTACCCAAACGATTACCATAACAGGCACTCCCGGCGAGTCCTGGCAGATCCAGGCCGTCGGAGGCTTCTGGCTCCGCTTCACCGTCAACCCCACCTGCCCGGGATCGGTGAACGCTTGCGGGACCACCAATTCCGGTACCACCAGCGTCACCATCATTGCCGACCCGTCGGGCCTGCCCGCCTATCTCTACACCGGCTCGCTCAGCATCAGCTACCCCGGTGGCGTCGTCACCATCCCGGTCTCCATGAATGTCGGCGGCAGTTCCAGCGCGATCACCCTCGCCGCGGCCCCGTCGGCCCTCACCTTCACCGGCGCCCCCCTCAGCGGCAGCCAGTCCCAAGTGGTGGCCATCAGCAGCGCCGGCACATCCAATACTGTCTTCTTCAATGCTTCCTCAAACGTCCCCTGGCTCACCACGAATCTGGACACCGGCGCGACCTTTGCTCCCAGCAACGTCACCGTCACGGCCAACCCCTCCACGTTGACCGCCGGAACCTATCAGGGCATCCTCACCTTCACCCCCACCGGCGGCGGAACGCCAGTCAATGTCGCCGTCACCCTGAACCTGGGTGTCTCCCAGCAACTCGTCGCCAACCCGACTGCCGTCACCTTCTCGGCCCTCCCCGGTGGCGCGGGCCTCGCCCCCGTTTCCGTCGCGCTCGGCGTCAACAGCGGCTCCAACGTTCCGTATACCGCCTCCATCAGCTATCCCGGCCTCGCGGCCATGAGTTGGTTAGCCCTCAGTACCACCAGCGGCCAAACCGGCACCAGCCTGATTCTATCGGCTCCGGGCGGCACCACACTGCCCATCGGCAGCTACGCTGCCACCGTCACCATCGCTTCCCCGGGCCTCAATCCCGTCTACCTTCCCGTCACCCTCAACATCTCGTCCACAGCCCAGTTCGTGGTCAACGTCAACCCCATCGCCTTCACCGTGCAGCCCGCCTCCACAACTTCGCGGACCTTCACCCTCAGCAGCACGTCCGGTGCTGGAATCGGTTACACAGTTACGCCTCAGTACATCTCGCCGCAGAATCCCGCCGTCAATTGGATCAGCCTGCTATCCGCCGTCGGCAATACCCCTGCCAGTGTCACCGTCACGGCCACGCCGGGTTCCCTGCCCGCCGGAACCTACACCGCCAACCTCATCATTACCTCCAATTCGGCCGGCTACACCCCGCTCTCCATCCCCGTCTCCATGACCGTGGCCACTGGCCAGAGCGTCACCCATTCGCCCGCGTCCTTGAATTTCAGCTACCTCGGAAGCGGCGCTATCTCTTCCGTTCAGAACATCCAACTGGGCCTCAATCCCACCAGCCCCTCGCCTGCCGCCACCGTCACCGCCACGCCGGACGTCGCGGGACAGAACTGGCTTTCCGCCGTCCTGCTCAGCACCACCCCAGGCCTCATCACCGCCGGTTCGCAAGTCGCTGTCTCGGTCAACGCCGCCGGACTCCCCAATGGCACGTACACGGGTAAGGTCCTCATCGCCACTCCTTCGGCCGCCAACCCGCAGATCCAGATACCCGTTACCCTCACCGTCTCCGGCGTCCCCACCGGCACCACGCCGAGCATTGTTTTTTCGTCCTATCAGTTCAGCTTTAGTGCCGCCACCAATGGCACTCCGCCGGACCAAACGGTAACCGTTTCCACGAACACCGGCGCGGCGATCCCCTACACCCTCACGGCCAACGCGCCCTGGATCACCCTGTTGAACAACACCGGAACCACCCCCGGCAGCACCACCATCCGGGTCAGTGCCGCCGGACTCGCCGTCGGCCTCTACTCCGGCACGCTCACCCTGTCAGCTCCCGGCGCTTCCAACAACGGAACCACCATCCCCATCACGCTCACCGTCGGCACCTCGAACCAAACGCTCCTTCTTTCCCCCACCAGCCTCAGCTTCGTCGCCCAGGTGAACGGCACGCCGCCGCCCTCGCAGAGTGTTGCCGTCTCCAGTAGCACCGGCGCCGCCACGCCTTACACCGTCACGTCGAATCAGGGTTGGCTGCAAGGCATCGCCGCTACCGACAACACGCCGGGTAACGTGGCCGTCTACGTGAATCCCGTAGGCCTCGCTGCCGGAACCTACACCGGCACGCTCACCGTCTTCTCCAGTGGCTTCACTAGCACCGTTCCGGTCACGCTCGAAGTCACCAGCGGTCCGTTGCTCCGGCTCAGCCAGCAATCAGTCACCTTCAATCACCAAACTGGTCAGGCGCTACCGGCGCCGCAGACCATCCTGGTTACCTCATCGACGGGCGCTGCTGTCGCCGCAGGCGTTTCGGTTACCACCGCCAGCGGCGGCAACTGGTTAGCCGCGACTCCGGCAACTGTTCAAACGCCAGGAGCGTTTGCGCTCAGCCTGGTCGGCAACGTCGTCGCGACGCTCGCCCCTGGCACTTATACAGGTACCGTCACCGTCGGCGCGCCGGGCACGAGCGCCCTCACCTCCGCCATCAGCGTCACGCTGAACATCAGCAACAGTGGCCTTCTCACAATGTCCACTGCGCCGATCTCTTTCAACGCCCAGACCCTTGGCAACTCGCCGGCGCCACGCACGCGTCAAATCACCAGCACCGGCAGCGCCCTGAACCTGACCGTCAGCGCCTCCACCAACCTGGGCTCCAGTTGGTTAACGGCGACTCTGAACTCGTCCGTCACCCCGGCGACGCTCACCATCACCGCGTCTCCTGGCGGTTTGGCGGCCGGCACTTATTCGGGCAGCGTCACGGTTTCCGGCGGCACCAGCGGCACGGTCGCCATCGGCGCGAATTCGCTCGTGATCCCCGTCACCCTGAACGTCACCGCGCAAGCGGCGCTCAACGTCGATCGATCTGAGTTACTGTTCAGCGGCTCAACCCTCACCGCGCCTCAGTCCATTCAAGTCAGCAGCACCAGCATCACGCTAGGCTATACGGTCGCCACGAGTGTTAGTAACTCCTCAACCAACTGGCTCAACGCCAGTGCCGTCAGCGGAGTCACTCCGTCCGCCGTCTCCATCACCACCAATCCGTCCGCACTCGCCGACGGCACTTACTTTGGCGCCGTCACCATTACCCCTCAGGGCGGAGGCGGTTCGCCGCTCGTCATTCCGGTCACCCTAATCCTGAATCGCGGCACGGCGCTCCAGGTTACCCCCGCCACCCTGAACTTCACCCAGATTCGCGGCTCGGTACTTGCCGCGTCGCAACTCGTGCAGGTCACCAGCCAACAGTCGGTCGCCTTCAGCTTCAACGCCGCGGTGCAGTCGCCCGTCGGCGGCAACTGGCTCAACGTAGCCCAGTTCGGTTCGCTCACCAATGGCAGCCTGCAAGTCGCTCTGAACAACGCCGCCACGTCGCTGCCGCTCGGCAGTTACACGGCCAGCATCACGGTCTTTGAGCCGAACACCTCGGCCAGTATCCCCATCACGGTGAACCTGACGGTGGTCTCCGCCAACAATCTGGTGGCCACACCCAACGCCATCACCTTCAACGGACGCCTGGGGCAGGCCAACCCGCCCGCGCAGACGCTCCAGGTAACGTCCACCGTCGCGGGGCTCCCGCTTTCGTTCAACGTCACCAGTAGCGTGCCTTGGCTCTCGGCCACGCCCCTCTCCGGAACCACGCCCGCTAACCTCAGCATCACGGCGAACACGTCCGCTCTTCCGGCGGGCACCACGATCGCTTCCGGCAATCTCACGTTGGTACCGCTAGTTGGCGGCAACCCGGTCACCATCAATGTGACGTTCATCGTCGATCCCTCGCCGGCTCCTCTGTTAACCACCTTCGCGAACGCCGCCACCTTCCAACCTGGATCGCTCTCGCCCGGCATGATCTTCACCATTGTCGGGACCAACCTCGGTCCGGCCCAGGCCGTCCCGGGCCAGCTCGTCAACGGACGCTTCACCTCCTCCGTCGCCGGTGTACGAGTGCTGATGGACGGCATTCCCGCTCCCATCATCTACGCCAGCGCCACGCAGATTAACGCCATTGTCCCTTACGTCCTCGGTGGCCGCGCCTTCACGCAGCTCTCCGTCGAGTACAACAATGTCGCCTCCAATTCGCTCGCGCCACGTGTGGTGGATACCGCCCCCGGCATCTTCACCACCGATGGCCGACAGGCCGCCGCGCTCAATTCTGACGGAACGGTCAACAGCGCCGCGAATCCGGCCGCCGCTGGCAGCATCGTCGTGCTGTACGTAACGGGTGAAGGCCAAGTCACTCCGGCCGGCGTAGATGGCGAAGCTGTTCCCGCCACCAACCTCCGCAAACCGGTCGCGCCGGTCCGGGTCCGGTTGAACGGTGTCGAAATCGCCGCTGAGGACATTGTCTACGCCGGCTCGGCGCCCACTCTGGTCTCCGGCTTGATGCAGATCAACTTCAAGCTGCCGCCGAACACCCCGGCAAACGCCGCAACGCCCGTCGAAGTGAGCGTCGGCGCCGGCCAAAGCCCCACCGGCACCACCATCGCGGTCCGGCAGTAGTTACCCAACCGAAAGGGGGGCGGGCCCGTACCCCGTCCCGCCCCCCTTTCGGTGCTACCATCCCTCGAGCATCGGTTATGCGCTACTTCATCCTCCTTCCGCTCCTCACCTTACTGGCCTCCGCCCAGCAGAAGCCCACCTATCATCGCGACATCGCGCCGATCATGGCCGAGCGCTGCGTCAGTTGCCATCAGCCGGGCCGGAGTGGCCGTTTTCCTCTCACCACCTACGAAGAGGTTTGCCGCGCCGCCCCCGCCATTCATCAGTCCGTTCGGGGCCAGCGCATGCCCCCCGATCAGAAAAGCCCGCACCACAATCGCGACTTCTTCGAACGCACCCTGCGCGCCAAGCAACTCGCCCTCGTTCTGGAGTGGATCGAGGCTGGCCTGCCGGAAGGCGAAAAGGCCAAACCCTGATTCCCGTTCACGGCGATTGAAAATATCTCTCACCGCAGTTAAGTCGCTCACCAGACTCAGCTTCCCCACCGCGTCCGCCCGATCGCGAACCGGATGCTTGCCGCCCGGGTGTACCCTGGATTCGGGTCCGGCAAAGCCTTCATTCCCCAAGCCAAACCGCAAAATTGGCTTTGTTTCGTAATCCAGCGAAACCACCCCAAATCACGATCTGTGATAGTCTGGCGAACCAAGGAAGTCACTGTGCATACTAGCCGAACCGTCTCCCGTTTCTACCGGCGCATGGCCAAAGGCGTCGCGCTCGGCGTCATCCTATTCGCCACAGGCCTCGTCCTCGCCCAACCGCCCGCGCGCTCCGGTGTACCCCGTCCGCAAGGCCAGAATCCCAACGGCATGCGAATCTACATCTGGGCCGGCCTGAAGTCCCACTCCGCCGGCCAGCACGACTACCCTCAGTTTCTTGCCGACTGGAGTAAGCTCCTCACCGAACGCGGCGCCGTCGTCAACGGCGGCTTGCATCCCCCCAGCCCCGCCGACCTCGACCAAACCGACGTCATCGTCATGTACAAAGGCGACGCCGCCTACATGAGCGGCT
>JALHNI010000065.1 GCA_022843605.1 Bryobacter sp. | reverse complement strand
CGTTTGGGAAGTGAGATTCACGCTGGCGTTTTGACCGATCAGGGCGTCGCCCCGGTGACCGAGATCAACGCCAAACACGGCACCCAGGTGCCCAATGACTTGTTGGCCATCATCCAAAGCCACACCGTGACCCAGTTGAATCCACAGGGCGTCAGTACGATTCCCTATTCCGAAGTGGAACCCCTGCTTCCCTACCCCGTGCCGCCCAAAATCTGGTGCATCGGGCTTAACTATAAGACGCATGCGGTCGACATCAACGCCGTGCAGCCCGACGAACCAGGCAGCTTCATGAAGCCGGCCGCCTGCTTGTTCGAGCCCGGCGGCGAGATCATCCTGCCCCCACTCTCCGTCAGCAATGAGGTGGATGCCGAAGGCGAGCTCGGCGTCATCATTGGCCGCGATTGCCGTTATCTCGAAGCGGGTGACGTGGAAGGCGTTATCTTCGGCTACACCACGACGCTTGACCTGACAGCCCTCGACGTCCTGCGCAAGAATCCGCGCTACCTGACCCGCGCCAAGAGCTTCGATACGTTTTTCAGCTTCGGCCCGGTCGTGGTCACCCGCGACGAGGTCCCTGACGTCGATTCGCTGGTGGTGAATACCGAGCACAACGGCGCCGTCTTCTCGAGCGACGTCGTCGCCAACATGCATACGCGGCCTTACGAACTGGTCCGCTTCCACAGTGATTACATGACGCTGCACCCGGGCGACCTGATTTCGACGGGCTGTCCGAAAGGCGCGCGCATCCAACCCGGTGATCGCGTCCGTGGCCGCATCGACGGCGTCGGCACCACCACCGCCACCGTGGCCAAAGAACGGCACGAACGGCGCAGTTGGATCGGCTAAAGCGCTAAACTAGAGTCTGGATGAAGCGCTTTATTTTTTGGGACTATCCGCGGGCCAGTTTCCCGTACGACATCATGGTGGCGCTGATTCTGGCGTTTATCTTCCTTACGCCCGCTGACGTCTTTCGTGACCGGCCTCGCGCCAGCGATGTCGCCATGTTGCCGGGTGGCATCTACATGATTGGGCCCGAGGAATTGGCCGGCAAACCGGCTGCGGAACGTCCGCAGCGAGCCGCCGAACTCATCCGCAAACGCTTCCGGGAGAACGTCACCGTGATTAAGGTGGAACCGCACATGGGAGCCGAACAGGAAGTGAAAGGCTTCATGGCGTACACCAAGCCCTAGGCTGAGACGTCTATCTGATTGTGAAAATCCTGCCACTGATCGCGTTTCTGACGAGCCTGGGTTCGTTGGCCGCCGCTACGCTTGAAAGTTCGCTGGCGAAAATGAATGCCAACTCGGCCAGTTTCGCGGGCATGACGGCATCCATCAAGCGCACCCAGCACACCGCTATCATCAACGACAACGCGAACGAAGCGGGTAAGATCGCGATGAAGCGCAGCAAAGGCAAGGTCGCCGTGCTGATCGACTTCACCGAACCGGAACCCAAAGCCTTCTCTTATCGCGATAAGCGCGTCGAGATTTATCTTCCGAAGATCAACACCCTGCAGATCTACGACACCGGAAAGTTCGATACGGCGCTAACCCAGGGTCTCCTGATCGGCTTTGGCACCTCGGCCAAGGAACTCTCGTCCAACTATGAAATCAAGTGGATCGGCGACGAAAAGCTGGGTGCGCATCTCGAGTTGACGCCCAAGTTGGCCGCCACCAAAGAGCACATCAAGAAAATCGAGATGTGGCTCGATGCCGGCGACGGCTATCCCCGCCAGGTGAAGATTCACCAGCCCTCCAACGACTACATGCTGATTCAGTATGCGGACCTCAAAATGAGCTCGTCCCTCACTGACGAGCAGGTGCGCGTGCAAGCGCCCAAGAACGCCAAGAAAGAATACCCCCTGAAGTAAAGGAGCGTGAAACCGGACCGGCTCAGCTTCATTGACTGGACGCGCGGCATTGGCGCGACCATCATGCTTCAAGGTCACGCCTTTCACAGCTTCACCCATCCGTCGCTGCGCGAATCTCCGGCTTTCATCTATTCGCAGTTCGTCGGTGGCATGCCGCCGGCCATCTTTCTGTTCCTTACCGGCGTCACACTGGCGTTCCTGATGGATTCCGCCGAGCGCAAAGGGCTCACCGCCGGTCAGCGAATTGTCGCCGCGCTCAAGCGCTCGCGCTACCTCTTCCTGCTCGCTTTCGGCTTCCGCATCCAGATGTTCTTCTTCGGATGGCCCCGTCCCTGGGAGGACATCTTCCGGGTGGACGTGCTGAACTGCATGGGCTTCTCGGTAGCGGCGCTGTCACTGATGGCAATCTTCCCCACCGCCGAACGCGCCCGCCTGTCTGCCGCTCTTGGCGCCGCCATCGCCGTCGCCTCGCCCCTGCTGGCCCAACTCGATTGGAGCGCAGGTCCTTCGATCATTCAGCACTATCTGGCCCCGGATGGCGTGTTCTTCGGCTTCTTTCCCTGGGCAGCCTTTCTGGCCTTTGGACTCGCCATCGGTAGCGCGATTCGCCTCACGGCCGTCGAGAATTTGAATCGGCTGGTGCAGTGGTTCGCCGTCGGCGGTCTGGCCGCGATTTACATTAGCCAATGGGCGTCGAATCTGCCGTTCTCGCTCTACAACAAAAGCGACTTCTGGATCGATAGTCCTTGGCTCGTCTTCATCAAGACCGGCATTTGCCTCCTGATGCTCGCCACCGGCTACGTCTGGACCCAATACATCGCCAAGCCCGGCTGGAGTTGGATCCGTCAGATCGGCACCACTTCGCTCCTTGTCTACTGGGTTCACGTCGAACTCGTTTATGGGCGCTGGTTCTGGTACTGGAAGGAGAACCTGACCATCGGCCAAGCCTCGATCATGGCGGTGATGGTGATTCTCTCCATGATTGGCCTCTCGTACGTCCGCACGAACTGGGACCGGCTGAAGCCGGCCTGGATCCCCGCTTTCGCCCTACCGCGCTTCGGCACCAAGCTCTCGCGGCCTTAAGGATCCCGGACTTCCAACAGTTCCTTTGCGCGCCGCGCAATCCATGCGATCTCCGACGATTCGTCCACTCCGGTGGCGGCTTGCTGAATTTCAGCTAGTTCCGCCGGGAAGGAACGCGCCTTCGGCTGGGGAAGGTTCTCCCAGGCCCGAACCCAGAATTCAAAGTGCTTACTCGCGCGGAGGGCGCCTTGGCGATCGGGGTCCTTCGGGTCGCTGGCACGATAAGCACGAATCTGCTCCACGATTAGCGGCACCACCTGACGAAGCGGCGCCTCAAACGACTCCGGCATGGAGTTCAGCGCGGTGACGGCCTTCACCGCATTGTGCGTATATTCGGGCTTCGCCAGCAGCGGCCCCAATTCTTCGGCGCGGCTGCGGATCGCCTCGCCCGCTTTGTCCCGAATCGTCCGATCATCGCCTTCCTCGGCAAAGAACTCCAGATAGGCGGAGAGAGGCGAAGCAGGTCCGAGTGCCTGAAAGGCTGCCTGTCTGTGCTCACGCGCAGCGGCCAACCGGCTCTCCCGCAGCGCTGTTGCCTCGCTCTCCCGCTGGACCCGAAAGCGATAGCGGAAACCGTTCGCCACGGGATCGGCATCGGAAACCTTCGGCAGCCATTCGCTCCACGCTTCGTATTCTGCGGCAGGCTTCGCTGGCAGCGGCAGAATGAAACCCTGCTCCACAGGTCCCATCGTCACCGTCAGTGAACGCTGCGGGCTTGCCGAGTCGAGCAACATTTCCCCCGGCACCACCGTCCGCCCCTCTTCGACCCGCGCATCCTGCCAATTCAGGGCGCCGCGTTCAAGGGAAACAGGCCCGTTCGAGCCATTGGCTGATGCCAAGGCGAGGAAGCTGCCACCGGACTTTGCCTTGTTGCCAGGCTTCCAACCGGCCGGGCAGCGAATCTCCGCCAGGAGGTAAAGCCGCTCGCCCCGCAGCGTTGGCGGTACCTCGCCGGCGGCCCGCGCGATCACCCACACCGAAGCGGCCGTCAATAGCACGATGCCGAGTCCGGTGAGCGCTTGTCTGGCAGGTCCACCACTCGTATTGAGGTACGTCACGAGGCCGATCCCACCACCCACCGCCAGACCCACCAGCCCAAGGAAAACCACGAAATAGCCCGAGGCACCTTCGCGGCTGGAAATGCGGTACCAGGTGACACACTCGTTCGCGATGTAGGCGCCACAGGCGGCACCAGCCGCGGCGCAAAGCAAGCCGCACCCGAGAGCTTTCATCCAGGACATCGATGCTTCTCCACCTCCGGGCTAGAATCTTCGGCGTTGCAAGAAGCCGATTGCGGCAAGGCCGGCGAGCGAGATCGCGATCGTGGCCGGCTCCGGGACTGCTCCCGAAGGCGCGGCCCCGCTGCTGTCGAACAACTCAAAAGCCAACTCGATGTTCACCGAGTTCGTGGGGAGCCCGGGTATTGGATTGCGCTTGGCGTCGCCCCCACCCCCACCCCCGACCACTGCCCACAGGACGTTGGGGAAGCCGGTGCCGGAGGTCAAACTGGACCCGTGATGGATTTCCAGCCAATACGAGCCGGCTCCCAAAACGAGCGGGGCTGGCAGGTCGAAATCTACCACCGAAATCGAATGAATATCGCCGGGAATCTGGTTCAGCAACACCGGCGTGATTCCGCTCACGGTGTTGCTTTGGATCAGATTTCCCAAGGCTCCCGCCGAATTCTCGTAGATCGCGTAGGTGAGAGAGCCTTGAAACTCGCCGCTTTGCGTCACCAACCAGAGCCGAATGGAAGTCAGGTTAGCTGGATTGCTCAGAACGAAGTTGTCTGCCGAACGAAAGATGTCGATGCTACTTGAGTTTGGGGCATTCGTGTCGGGACTTCCGTTGGCAAAGATGGCCGCTGCGGAGGCGATCGATCCGCCAGACAGTAATAGCAATGCTACGGGTAACAGTCTCATCAAGGTCCCCCAATGTGTGGTGCTCACGAAATACTTCTCTCCTCTTTCGATCTCGGCCGGCAAACTACCAGCGTCCTAATTCAGGCGTATCCAGCTTGCGTTTTCGATCACCGGGGCAAGATCTTTTTTCAGTCTTCCTGGCTGTTCCCGCGATCATGAGCGGACGGTTAGAACGGCTCAGGCCCGAACTGAGCCAAGAACTGGTCGCGCGCCAACGATAACGCCGTCCCTTCGCCGCCGCTGGTCGCCCATGAAGCATACGTCCGCGCCCAGTCTGCCGCTTTCGTGCGGGCTTCGGCCCCTTTTGCCGGATCGGTCTCGCGCAGGCGGAGCCACCGAAGTCGATACATCTCCGCAATCTGAATCGCGCAATGCAGGTTGGGAATGCTGTCGCGAAGCAAGCGCTCCGCTTCTTCCAGACGATCCTGACGCTCCAACATGACGGCGCGCCGCCACCATTCGGGGCCATTGATCGGTAGGCCGGGCTCCTCCTCAGGAGCGCGATCACTCACGGCCATACTCGACGCTCTTCAGGATGAGGTCCGCGTAGTTTGCCGCGAAGCGCATGGATGGCGGATCGGCCGTCACCCGCGCGCGAAGCATCGCCGTGTCCTGCGCCCAGGGCGTCAGCATGTGCACCTGTTCGACGGGCTCGTTGTCGACGACGATGTTGCGAATCGCCAGCGCGGAAATCCCCCCATCCTCGAGCCGCAGAAACTCCGGATTCGAGTAGGATTGCGTGGCCTCGGCTTCAATTGCATCGAGGATCCCATCAATGCTCTGGCCTTCCGTAGGAACCAGGCCCAAGCTGATCTGGATCTTACCGTCCGGATCGAGCACAACGGTCCGCCGTCCATCGTCATTGACGAACCACCCCAGCGCCACGCGGATCGTGGCCTGGATCGCACCCGCTCCGAGTTTCGCGGTCTTGGCCTCCACATCGGTTTCGAGCAGGTTTGGAACGAAGCCGACACCCTGATCGCGAAGGCGGGCATTCACCGGATGCTCCGGATCCAGTGTCGCCAAGTCATCTGACTTCGCATAATGACCAAAGTCGCCCTCCGTGAATTGCGGGGCGTCCGGATGCAACGGTTCCGGCGACACAGGTTCCGGCGACACGAGTTCGGGCGATGCAGGCTCCGGCTGAGGTGCCTCTGGCACGGCAACGGCTTCCACTTCGGGCACCTTGACCTCCGGTTGCGGACTGATTCCCAGCCCGGGGCCCAAAGGTGTGTTCTGTCCTTGAGGTCTCGCCAGGACAAAGCTCTGGAGCGCAGTCCGCCACACCGCATCCAGAGAAGCGCTGAGCGCTTCGGGCGCGAACAGCCCGAGATGCACCAGGCGCCCCCCGTCCTCAAAGAAGGCGAACCGTATCTGCAACCAGGTGTCGTCCTGCTGCTGGCGTCCCTGGCCGATCAGTCCCTGAACGTTGCCAATCGTGGCCAGACCGAACTCCGTGGGACGGATTCCCTGCGAATCCAGCAGGTACAAACTCCAATCCTGCAGCGTTCCCTCTTCAAATCCCGGCCGGACCGCGACCGTTAGGACGACTGCCGCCCAGGGTGCGGCCACCAGCAGCAACGGGAAAAAGTTCCCTGGTTGGCTGAAGTCGACCTCCTCCGCCGGAGGCTCAATCGGCTTCCAGTCACGGGGGACGGAAATGCGAAACTCCAAGTCGGCGATGCGCGCAGGAATCTCAAGTTCGATCGCGTCAATTGACTCAGACATCCGGTCTCCCTACAACGCCTTTTCCAGCACCTGACGAATCACATGATCGCTGTGCATCCCCAAAGCCCCCAGGGCATAGGCACAGCGCATCTCCAGCGTTCCCGCATCGAAGATCACGCTCATCTCCTCGGGCGTCTTGACGTTCACCAAGCGAACCTTCAGCAGCGACGACGCCACCGCCTCGCGGCCCATCGCATCACTGCAGATCACCCGCAGTGCCATGTTGAGGCGATGGCAGGAGACGTTGTCGAGAAACCGCAAGGCTTCGGCGTCCTGCTCCAGGCTGGACCAATCCACTTCGTACGGAATGGCCTTCCCGCAAATCTCGGCGATCTCCAATTCCCGCGCGGGCAGCGTGGTGTCTTTCAGTTCCTGTATCATCCGTCTTTCTGCTAAACCCATACCTTCGATCCTCTCTATTTCTTTCTTTCGCTAGAATCCCAGTTGTCCCGCACGGAACTGCTTTTCCACCGTCTGCGCCTGGATAAACCAACTCTCCAGTTCCCAGGTGGCGGGGTCGTGCGACTCCGGCGAATCCTCCGGGGTCAATTCGCAGTTCCAGACCTGGAAAAAGTACCGGCGCGTGCGATCCGTATCGAGAGCCAGCACTTTGCTCCATCCGGGAAGTACCGGCTGGCCCTGGAAGTAGCGCTCGTTGCCGGGCGGCCGGGTCATCGTTCTCGGACCTCCGGCCTGCCACGCGTCATCCTCGTACTCCAACCACCCGATCTCGCCACGGGCGCTCTCCACGATTCCGCCTTTTGTCCGGTCACCGAGCCGGCGCCCGATCACAAACTGTCCGGTGTGGATCTGATAGACCCAACCGTCGTGGGCCTGTACTCGCGACTGATTGTGCGGGTCGATGGGCGGCAGCCCGTGCGAAGACAGGAAGCGGTTGAGATAGGCGATTTCGTCCGCGCGGCGTTGCTGCGCCGACGCCGAGGCCGGAACCTCCGAGAAATGTTTCGCGCGGCCACTCTGATACTCGAGCGTGGAAAAGAAGTCACGCTCAATCGCACGTGCCTTCTCGTGCTCGATCTTTCGCAGGTAGACGCGCATCACGAGCGCGGCTTGCTTCGTGGGGTCCAGACTGCGGAGGAAGATCACCTTCTCCGGATCATGATTCGAGGCGGTCTGGTAGTTGCCCTCACTCATCCAGGTGGTGCGCGTATTCGTCTTCATGTTGCCGAATTCGGGAAAGCGGCGCGTGTTCACCTCCACGTCTTTCATGGCAAGGTCCATGCCCTTTTCAAGGTCATCGGCGGACGCCTTCGGACTGCCCAGGATCAAACAGGCGTCCACTTCCCGCGGGTTTCCGGCCCCAAAGTGGAAGGTTTGCGTCTTCCGGAAGTGAACTGCTGACCAGACTCCGTGCGGCTCTACTTCGCCCTGAGACCACCCGCCGGGCAGCGTGAAACGAGCCACATCCCCAACCGTGTAAGTTTGCTTCGAAGCCCACATGCATCCTCCAAGGCCCAAACACAAACCGGCCAACATCGAACTTTGCAAAATACTCATGAGACAACCAACATGCGCAATCGCCGGCTAAAATCGATCAACGCCCCCCTTATCATTTCGCCCGCAGCAGCCGGAGAATCAGCTTCCAGGCGTCGTACTCGGGAGTTTTCTCTGGATAGCAGCTGCGCGATGTCTCCCAATCGTAGAACTTACGCAGGAAGGCGAGAAAAGCAGCCTCGTCATGAAACTCCTCCCGGTTAACGGATTCGCCGTAGTCGACGCGAACGAACCGTCCTCGCTGATAGGCGATGTTCGTGCCGCCCTCCTTGTGTGCGGTGGCGTAGGTTGAGCCCTGGCGAAGGGCCTCCAGAATCGCCCGCTGCACGGCGGGGACGTCCGTAAGGTGCGCCTCCGCGACCCGCGCCTGTTCGGCCAATTGGTGCGCTCTTTCAAGGTTGCCGGCGCCGGGTTCAGGAGCGGGCGCGCTTTCAAAACCGCGGCACCATAGGTCCACCCAGCCGTCCAGCGCTTTGCCCCAGCTTTGTGGCGGCGCAGGCGACAAGTCATGTTCCGCCGCCTCAAACTGGAGTAGATAGCAGTTCGTTGACGGGAGCGCCGCCGTCAACCGCAGCAGCGCACGGTACGGGACCCCGCTGGACTTTGAGGACGCCTGGAACTCCAGCCCTGACGATTCGGGCAAAGGCCGGAGTAATGTCATCAATTCCCGCTCCACCGCAAACTGAATTTCGTGCAACGACCGGCGATCCCGAAAGTGGAACTGGCGCATCGTGAGGTTGGGAGTCATGCGGTGACTCCCGATCGGGGCGTAGCCCAGATCGACCGGCAGGCAACGCCGGTGACGCGATTGATCAACTTCATGTTGTCTCATGCGCAAAATGGTTTCGAAACGGATCAACCGATCCATCCAATACGGCATTTCTCCGGAAACGTGATCGAAACCGGTACGGAATTGCGCCTGAGCTGTGTTGGAGGCTGAACGTGCGGCCCGGAGAACACGAAAGGATTCAATGAGCAGTCTGTATCTGTACAAGATCGCGGCGGGCCACATCCTCTACCTCGCCCTGGTTGGCGCCGGCGTTTGGACCGGGTTGCGCCGTAATGGCGCCGACCTCGCCATCTCCGACAGCATCGTCTGCGGATTGCCAGCGATCCTTGGCCTCGCGCTGGCCTTCACTTCCACCAACGACGGCGTGCAGTACGTCGTGCGGCTGATGGCGGCGGCGGCTTTCGCTCCGATCCTGCTGTTGTTCTGGAGCATGGAAGCCGGCGCACCAACGGGCTACGCACTCGGTGCCGGCCTGCTCCACTTGCTGCTCTTCGCCGGTTCGGTACTTTGGCTGGGCCCCAACACGACTCGCGTGGCGGCGTTAAACGCCGTGCCACCGGTCGACGCCACCATGCTCCAGGCGCGCTTGCTGTCGCTTGAGGCGATCGGGGGACCGCTGCGAGTCACGAGCCCCGCCCCCGGCGAGGTAGTTGTGACCTTCCTCTATCGCTCGCCGGAACGCAGCTATCGGGTGCTGTTGAATCTCGATCCCGCCAAGGGGCAGGTGCGCGTACGGGAGCGCACTTCAGCGAACATGGCGAGTCCGTCGACCCAGAGCGAGAAGAGCCTGCGCGGCCCGGGCCAGCCGCACTTCGATCCGACGCGGCCGGAGGCGCAGGCGGTCTCCGAAACCGTCGCCCAGGTAACGCCGATCCGGGACGCCGAATTGGCGGCCATGCCCGTCACCTGGCAAGGGCAGACGGCACTCGTCCCGGCCGAGTTCGCCGCGGCCCTTGATGAACGGGGCGTTGCGACTCTGCTGTGCGCCGTGGTGACGCGATCGGGTTGGCACTGGCAGCCCGCCTTTTTCGGGGCGCAGCGAGGGAGGGTGATACGGATATGAGCACGATTCTGGCAGTCACCATGCTGGCCGTGGCCAGCCTCATGCTTGCCGGTTGCACGGTACGGACCATTGGCTCACCCGAGGGTCCTTCGCTGGTCTCCGAAGAGTACGCGGTTACGTTGATCAGAAAGCAAGATCCGTATGCGCCTTCGCTGCATCGCGACGCCAGCAAAGACCGCTATGGCTACTTTCTGCTGCTGACGCCGCTCGACGGCGGCAGCGGCAAACGGCTCGTTTCCCTGCTCCCCGAGCCGTCTTCCAATTTGCCGTTCGGCTTGGGCCGCCTCATCCCGGGAGGTGCCGGGACAGACCGCCGGAGCCTCCTGGTCGGCGAGAAGGCGCAACTCCTGGGTGTGGATGGGCATGTGGTGTGGATCCTGAGGCATGACCTTCTCGCCTATGACCTCCGCGCCCATCGCCTGGTCGGACTCGACGAACTGCGCCGCCTGAATCCGGCCATGGAACAGCTTTGGACCCAGGCACGCTACGACTTTGCCGACGGGCATTTGCGCGTCGTTTCCTACGATTTCACCTACGGCTTTCAAATGGATCCCGAGACACTCCAGGGCGCACCGACGGACAAACTCAGAAGCCCGGGTACACTGCCGGAATCGCCCGCATCCTACCTCTGCGACCGTGGCGAAGTGGCACCGGGCATCTGGTTAGGACTGGAGACTCAGGACACGGGCCGCGAGTCCCGAAGAAGTTACCGGATTCGGCGTGGACCGGATACCAGAGCCGCCGAGCCAGTTCCCGGTCAACCCTACCTGGGCGCGGCATTCCTACGCGCGTCTCGCAAGGCCGGCCCATTGCGATTGTCCAATCCGGACGCCATGGTGCTGGCCTATCAGTCCGGCCCACGGCCAACCGGATCCTTGACCTTGGCGCGGGTGGGCACGTCGGGCCAACCGACATGGCGGGCCGACACCCGCATCGCCGAGGTAGAGCAATTCCTGCCGGGCACGGCCAAGGTGATAGTACGAGGCAAGGGACCGAAGATTCCGGACAAGGTTCAGGACCCCGTTTTGGCGATTGTCGATACGGCCACCGGAGCCGTCTCCGTGAGTGTCCTGTGGCAACACGACTAGTCTATTGGCCGGCTGGTACTCTTGGCCGGGATTTCAGGAAACGCTCCATTTCGAAGGCGATCGGAGCACTGGCGGGATCTTCGCCGGCCAACTCTCGGTAGGCCTTTCCGGCGTTTTGTGCCCATCGCTCCGCTTCTTCGGGTTGTCCCAGAAGACTTAGAACGCTGGACATCGCTTCATACGCCTTAGCCCGATTCAACTTGATCACCGGCGCCTTAGCCCTCGTGGCGGCACTCTCGCCGGCTTCAACGGCTTTTCTGGCCAATTGCAGAGCGGTGCTGGATTCGCCGCGACGCGCGGCCTGCTCGGCCAGTTTTCGATGGACGCTGATCACGGTCCGGATACTCTGCAACTGCGGCGGGTTGGGCTGGAGGAGCTTCAAAGCAGCGGTGTATTGTGTTTTCGCCGCCACAGAGTCGCCTTTCTCGGCGAGTAAGTCACCGGCGCGTTCGTGTTGAGCCGCGGCGTTGGCGCCGATGGTGGCATTTCGAGGATCGCGTGCCAGTGCAGCTTCCAGCAATTTGATCGAGCGGTCGCACTGGTCCAGATCGCTGCTGCCCGGAAGACTCGTCAAGCGCGCGAGCGCCATTCCCAGGTCCACGGCCGCACGCTGACTGTCCGGGCTGGCCCGGTGGAGCTGTTCGGCCGTCTCCACCATTTTGACGAAAGCCTGCTGCGCACCTTTCGTGTCCTTCAAATTGGGAAATGCGGGATTACCGAGAACGTCGCCGAGGTGGCTGTAGGACAACATCAGATTGCGGCGAAAGGCCACGTCATGGGGCGCTTCACGGGACAGTGTTTCCCAATCGGCGATTGTCTGTTCGAAGCTTTTCTTAGCTTCCCGGAGTTGACCAACTGAAGCTTGCGCGGTTCCCAGGTTCGTCAGGGCGTTGGCGGCCTCTCCCCGGGCATCGCGGTCTTCCGGGTGGCGCTCGAGAATCTTCGCGAGAACCTCACGCTGAGCCCGGGATGACTCGATGACCCGCCGGGTATTCTGAGTCCGGCGGAACACGAGGCCCGCGCTGCCATAGGCCCTCGCCACCTGTTTGGAAACCGTCTCATCGTCCGGGTAGCGCGCGCGTAGGCTGGCCCCGATCTGGATCGACCGTTCGATGTCTTCGAGTGCCGCCGCACTATTGCGGGTCTCAATGCCGAGCGCGATCCGCCGAAGTAACTCCATCCGGACCAGATCGGCGCCCCGGTCTTTCCCCTCTGGTTCAAGTACGGCAAGGCCCTTGCGAAAACTAGCCAGTGACCCCTCCGTATCGCCCCGGTTCGATTCGAGTGCGCTACCCTGGATTTCTCCCATCCGAAGATAGGCCGAAGCGAGATCGTTCCGGAGCGAAGCGTCATTTGACACCGACACCGCCAACTGATCAAGGTACTGCAGGCCGGTTCTCACCAGCGATTCACGAGCGGCCAGCGATCCGGGGAGATTGCGAATTTGGTCGTGAATGCTAAACATCATCGCATTGGCCAAACTTCGCGCCTCTGCCGCCTGCTGCCGCGCCAGTCTGGCTTGGCGCGCATACGCCACCAGCCCGACCGACAGCGCCAAAACAATGCCCAACGTGACGGCGACGGCGGCCGTATGGCGGCGCACGAATTTTCCGGCCCGATAGGTCATCGTGTCCGGACGCGCGAGCACGGGCTCATGTTCGAGAACCCGGCGGATATCCTCGGCAAATTGCTCGACAGATTCATAGCGGCGCCGTGGATCTTTCTGCAGAGCCTTGAGCAGGATGGTGTCCAAATCACTTTGCCAACGCGAAAGGCCCGCCGCGGCAATTCCGCTGGGCACCCTGACTTCATCCTCACAAACCGCTCGATAAATGTTTTGCGGCGTGGGCTTCTCGATCTGGTGTGGGGGACGCCCGGTCAGCAGTTCATAGAGCACCGCGCCGAGCGCATAGATATCGCTAGCCACTGTAATGGTCTCGCCGCGAACCTGCTCCGGACTGGCATACGCAGGCGTCATCAGTTCCGCGCTGGTCGACGTCTCCGCACCCGGAAGGTCCTCCAGCAGTTTGCAGATCCCGAAGTCCAGCAGACGAGGTGTCCCATTCGGTTCCACCAGGATGTTTCGGGGCTTGAGGTCGCGATGGACGATCAGGCGTTGGTGGGCATGAGAAACCGCCCGGCAAACCCCCAGAAATAGGCGCAGAATCTGCTCGGTGCTCAAGCGCTGGTCGCGCACATAGTCGTTAATGGCGAGGCCCTCAACGCGCTCCATGACGATATAGGGCAGTCCATCGTCACTGGTTCCACTGTCGATCAGACGGGCAATGTTGGGATGCTGCAGTCGCGCCAGAGCTTGGCGCTCCCGCTTGAACCGCGCGAGGAAGAACTCCGTGTCCATGCCCGGCCGCAAGAGCTTGACGGCTACCTCGCCCTCGTATTGGCCGTCGGCTCGTTCTCCTAGGTAGACCGCGCCCATGCCCCCCCGGCCCAATTCCCGCAAGAGCCGGTAAGGCCCGGCCATCCGGGTTGCCGGGGTCTCCTCGGCGGCGAAAAACTCGACGACTCCCTGCGCTACCTGATTGGCCAGAGATCCATTCGCCTTCTCATCACTGGCTAACAGTTGAAGCACTTCGCGCCTCAGGTCTTCGTCTTCCGGGCAATGCTCCCGAAGCCAGGATTCTCGCTGGGTGGGTTCCGCTTCGATCGCGGAATCGAACAAGGTTCGAATCCGTTGCCAGCGTTCGGGCGTCATGCGCTTGTTTTGTCCAACTCCTGGTAGAGCCACGCCTCCGCCAGCCGTTGCTCGCGGCCGACCGTCGCGGTAGAAACGTCCAGAGCCTGCGCCGTCTCTTCTAAACTCAAGCCTCCGAAGAAACGTAGCTCAATCACCTGGCACATTCGCGGATCAAACGATGCGAGGGCCGTCAGGGCGTCATCTAACGCCACGATCTCAGCACTTTTGGGCGGCGCCTGGGTGAGGGCATGGTGAATCGGGACCCGGACCACCCCGGCGCCGCGCTTCTGACTGTTGCGCTTGCGGGCGTGGTCGGCAAGGATCTGGCGCATCAGGTGCGCGGCCACGCCGTAAAAATGGCTTCTGCTGGCGAAGTCCGGGAGTTGCTGCGCCACCAACCGCAGGTATGCTTCGTGAACCAGCACGGTCGGCTGCAGTGTCTCCGCGTGCCGCTCTCTCGCCAGATAAGCCCGTGCCAGAACGCGAAGTTCCTCGTAGATCAGAGGGGTCAGTAAATCCAAGGCGAATTGATCGCCATTTTTCCACGCGGATAGGAGCCGTGTGATGTCGGTTCCCCCTGAATCCTCCGCAACCATGGCGACAGTATAGCGCACCGCGCAGGTGCTCAACCTGCGGCGCAACTATACGTAAATCAATCACTTCACAGGGGTAAAATCGCTCACTCGGCGAGGATCAGCATCGAATAGCCCCCGATTAGCCTTGCCGCCAGCTTCGGGCTCAGCAGTCCAAGCGGATAGCGAACGAGGTTACTCACCCGCGTTCGCAGCGGCTTATTTCGTGACTCAAGCGCGACGTCGGTCAGCACCCAATCGATCACGCGATGCCCGCTGTGTTCTAACGTCCTGAGGGCAGTCTCGATGGTGAACAGATGAATATGGCCATAGAGGTCCCATGTCCAATCCACCCCCAGCATTACCCCGGCTGCATGGATATCCAACGGAATGTGAAACAGCTTCACCTTGCCTTTGGCTCGCACCTGCCGCAGAAACGCGAAACAGTCCTCCACGTGTTCCACGACATCCATCACCAACACCAGGTCATAGCTCGCCAGGTCCGCAAACGCATCCCCGAGGATGAATCGGCAATTGGGGTTGCTGTATTGCAAACTCAGTTCGTGGGCCTGCGGGCTGATCTCGTATCCCGTATAGGTCACATCCCCCGGCAACGCTTTCTGCAGTTCGGCGAGTATCCCACCAGCGCCACAGCCAATCTCGCAGATTGACCTCGGCTGAACTTCCGGGTGCCGCGCCAGCATCCGGAGGATTCGCCGGGCCTTGAACGGCGCGTCTTCCACATGCCAGGTACCACCGGTTTTCTGTAGGTAGGATCCGTCGGTGTAGATGCGATCACTCGATTGTCCCGAAGGCATAAGTTCGACTTCGATTCTATCCCGGGCCGCCACAGGCAAACCCACAACGCCGCGGAGCAGCACTCAAGCCTGACGCATGGATCGCAGCCCTTTGAAGAATCGCCCCGTCAGCCAAAGAGCCAGCAGAAGCCCTCCGAACATCGCCACATACTGGCCGATCGTCATCAGGTTCATCCACCACCAGCTACGCTCGCCAGACACCAACAAGGCCCGGCGCGGGTCACTCACCTGATACTCCAGGCGAACCGTCTCACCCTCCTTCAGTTGGATGCTCGGTGCATCCACCCGATCCACTGCCACCACCGGACTCCGCCACCCCTCCGGCGTAAACTCCACCCCAACCACCCAGTGCGGCACCAGCGCCTCAAAGCCCGCCGACTCTTCCGTCTCCCCGACTTCTTCCACCAGCCGCAACGCCACCACCTTGCCTTCAGTTGCACGCATCTCACCTTCGGGACGCCGATCCGATAACGGCGACACCCAGTAGCCCAACGCCGTCAACGTGAGGAATCCGCACGCCAGCCATAGCCACTTACTCCCCCGCGAGGCCAACCAGCCCAAATACGCCGCGGGCAGCAGGCTCAGCAGGAATTGCGGTAACGGCCAGGCGCTCTCATAAACGCTGTAGGCGATGAGCGCGGTGGAGACGCCGGCGAGCCGCACTTGAGGAAAGATCACCCAATCCTTGAAGAAGCCCGGTGGCTGCACCAGCACCTTCACGGTTTGTCCCACATGATACCGGTCATAGACGTCGGTCGGTACGCGTACCGTCTCAATTCCCACCAGGTCCGGTTGGCCGTCACGCTTCTCCACCATGGCGCGCCGCACCTCAGCCATGGGACCGTCCTCGCGCTGCAATCCGATCTCGCGAATGCGCGTCCAACTGGCGTAACGGAACGTGATCTTCTCGTGCTTCGCAGCCACCCGCGCCGGCTGCTCGACGCCCACCCCGTCCAGCCAGAAGCTGCCCAGAAGCATCACCCCCACCAACAGTGCGATCAGTCCCCAGAAAACGAACCCTACCACCAACCCGATCATCCGGCCAAATGAACGCAACATGAGCTCTCCCCCTGAGTAAACGTAAATCCTGCACCCGATTCGCTGAAAACGATCGCCTCCCGGGCGCATAATAGTTCGGTGGATCCCAACCAGGTAACTCTGCTGCTCGAACGCTCCCGTCAAGGCGATGAGAGTGCCGTCAACCTTTTGGTGCCGCTCGTCTATGACGAGCTCCGCCGCCTCGCCCACTCCTACCTGCGCGGCCAGCAACAGACCATTCAGGCTACCGCACTCGTCAACGAAGCCTACATCAAACTGATTGAGGGTCGTGAGCAGTCGATCAACAACCGGGCCCACTTCTTCGCTCTTGCCGCGCGGGTGATGCGCCAGATCATCGTCGACTACGCACGCACCAAAGGTGCGCAAAAACGCGGCTCCGGCATGGCCAACCTCGAACTGAAAGAAGAAATCCTCTCGCTCGACCAGGACTCCGAACAGGTGCTCGCCATTCACGAAGCGCTCGACCGCCTGGCCGCCCACGACGCCCGCAAGGCCCAACTAATCGAAATGCGTTTCTTCGGGGGCATGACCGCCGAGGAGTGCGCCGAAACCCTTGGCGGTGAGATCACCGCGGCCCAGGTCTATCGCGAACTCCGGCTCGCACAGGCCTGGCTCCATCAGGAGTTGAAAGCCTGAACCCCGAGATCGAACGTCTCTTCTTCGCCGTCGCTGACCTCGATCCCGCCGCTCGCCAACGCTATCTCGACGAGCAGAGAGTCGATCCCGAGACCCGCGCCGCCGTGGAGCGACTCGTCGAATTCGACCGCGGCGCCGCCACCTACCTCGGCACACCGCTCGCCAGCGTCGCCGCCCGCATTGAGCAGAGCGTCCCGGCCACCGTCACGGACAAAGTGGGCCCTTACCGCCTGATTCGCGAGATCGGACGCGGTGGCATGGGTGCGGTTTACGAGGCAGAACGTTCCGATGGCGAGGTCCGGCTGCGGGTAGCCGTGAAGTTCGTCTCCCGGGCGATCCGCAGCGACTTCGTGGTCGAACGATTTAAACGTGAGCGCCAGATTCTCGCCAACCTGAATCATTCCAACATCTGCCGCCTGATTGACGCCGGCACGGCCGAGGATGGATCGCCCTACCTCGTGATGGAGTTGATCGAGGGCCGTACCATCGACGAATGGTGCCGGGGACGGTCGCCGCGCGAAATCGGCCAGCTTTTCGGACACGTCTGCGACGCTGTGCAGCACGCGCACCAGAACCTGGTGGTGCATCGCGACCTCAAGCCCGGCAACATCCTGGTTACCGCCTCCGGAGAACCCAAACTACTCGACTTCGGCATCGCCAAACTTCTTGATGCCGCTCCCGCCAATCTGCAAAACACGCTACGCGCCCTCACCCCAGACTACGCCAGCCCGGAGCAGGTCGCCGGACTGCCCATCACCGCCGCCACTGACATCTATGGTCTGGGCTGTGTCCTCTATCACCTGCTCACCGGCAAGCCGCCCCGGCGGATTCCTGGATCCGCCGTCATCCCGAACGCCTCCACCATCCAGCCATCGATTCCCCGCGACCTGGACGCCATTCTCGCCCGCGCCCTCCAGCCGGAACCCTCCCTGCGCTACGCCACCGCGCGCGAGTTCGGCGATGATCTCGCCCACTGGGCAGCCAACGAACCTGTCCGCGCCATGGACGGAAGTTTCGCCTATAGCGCCTCACTCTTTATCCGCCGCCATAGTCTCGCCGCCCTGGCGCTCGCGCTGACTACCCTTCTACTGGCCGGCGGAATCGGATACGCCGGATGGCGCGCCTATCGGGCCGAGCAGCGTCTAGACTCGCTGAGCCTGGCCGTGGATCGCACGAATCTGGCGCTGTCGAGCCCGCGCCAGTCGCTAGCCGATGCCCTCAAACTACAACTGGCCGCCCGGCCGGATACACCGCTGGCGGCAGTGCTCGTTGCCCTTGCTCTGCGCGCCCAGGGCGACTATCGCGAGGCGGCCAAGATCCTGCCCGACGCCGCCGCGCTCAAGGGCGATGCCGCCCTGCTGGTGCTGGCGCTCCGGAGCCAGCTCGCTTTGGACGAAGGCCAGTTACGCGAAGCGGAACGTTGGGCGGCCCAAGCGACAGCTCAGGTGAGCGAAGGCGGCCCGTCCGCCGGAGCCGCTGTGGCTATCCAAAGCGCGACCGTCGCCCACCGCCTGGGAAGGCTACCTATGGCGCGCCAGGCGCTGGAGCAGGCCCTCGAGCGGCTTCGCTCGGCGCCGCCCAGCCCGGAACACAACCACCAGATCGCAGCCACGTCGAGCCTGCTCGCCAGAATCCTGCAGGATGCCGGCGACCTCACTCAAGCGCACCGGCTGCACGAGGAAACCCTGCGCCTGGAACCGCACGATCCGGTCTACCTCGACCGCTTCGGCCAGCTCCTGGAGGCTTCGGGGGAACGGAACCGGGCCCACCAGCAGTACGCCCAGGCGGATCAGCCGCCGGCGACCGGCGTCCTGATCTCGCCCGAAGAACGTGGCGAACGAATCGCGCAGCAGTTGCGGCACCACTTATCGCTCCGCTGGGCCGGCCAAAACGAACAAGCCAGCCGGCTTCTTGAGTCAGACTATTTGGCGGCTCGCGCCTTCCAGGCGGAGCGGCCCCAGGATCGGTACGCCATTCTGGCTTTCACGCGCGCCCACGCCGCACTCGGCCAGTTCGAAGCCGCCGATCGGAGCTACCAACAGTTGCTCACCGCAAGCCCCACCGATGCCGAGCTGCTGCGAGAATTCGCCCTCAATCGGGTGAACTGGGCGAGCCATCTACCGAAATCGATCGAACCCTGCAACCAACAAACCGAGCGGCTTAGCGGGTCGGCTCACCCGGCCGTCTCCGCGCTCGCCAAACAGTTAGAAATTATTTGCCGCTCCCGCTAAAAAAACACGCCGGTATTCCGTGAATAGGTTAGACCGGCGGAGGACGCGGGGCCAGCAGATCGCCGCCTAGAGCGATCGCCCCCGCGCCGGTTCCCTGCTTTCTACTCGCCCGGCAGCGACCAACTGAAGCGCCCTTGCGGCTCCTGCTTCGCGCCTGCCGCCATGAAGGCCCCGTCCAACGGCTCCTCGCAGGCAATCAGGACGCCCTGATCGTCGGGACTTTCGCGCAGATAGAAGGTCAGGCCACAGGTCCATGGGCGAAAGACCGCCGCGTTCGCCGTACCGAAACTCTTTAGATTGAGCAGCGGCACATACCAGCCAAAGTTCCTGAGCGAGATGTCCTGAATCAAAGGCTGAAAACGTGCTTTCCCTTGCTGCATCACTTCCTTGATCGGCGTCGGTCCGCGCATCATCAGCACGGGCCCCAAGCCTGCCGACTCCTGCGCCGCCTGCAGCGATGGCTCATCGCCCGTGGTCACCAGGAAGAGCTGATTCATCATCGGCCGTGGCATCTCACCCACGCCCAGGCTGAGGAACTCCTCTTTCGTCCAAAGCGTTGGCGGGGGCTTGTGTGGTTCGTAGCCAATCCCCACATCGGGCATCCAGTCCCGCCCACGCTCCGCCAGAATCAGGCCGGCGTTCTCGATGTTGAGCTGGTTGTACTGCAGAAACACCGACAACTGCGGATGGCGTACCTTCACCCGAGCGTCGAGCGCCGCGTAGAACTCCGCCAGCATCGGGCGCAGTTCCTCATTGACGGCAAAGCCACCCAGCGGAATCTTGTAGACGGACCAGCCCGTCTCGCTCACGCACGGCTCAATCTTTAGCGACCACTTCTGCTTCCCCGTCACGACGTCGGATACTCCAGTTTCTGCTCCCGCAACGTTTCGAGCGCCTTCAGGACCACTTCATCCACTTCCGGCTTGCCGAACAGCAACACGCCCGCATCGGCTGGGCTCTCGAATAGATAGCAGGGCGCCAGCGCCAGCCACTCGTCACGCTGCTCGCCGCGCGCGCTCATAATGTCCTGGCTCTTCAGCAGGGCCAGCGCGAAGGGAAACCCCTGGTATTGCGGATCAGCCGCCAACTCCGGAGCAAACACCTTTAAACTATCGGGCAGAAACGAATCCGCCAAAGAATAAGTCACATCCACCGCCCCTTGAATGTCCATTTTCGCGAAGGCGGGATTCTTCATCACCTTCTCAGTCATGTGAAAGGGTGGCGGCGCGGTCTTGGGATCCGGCGGCAACCAGACATTCACCATGCCGCCGTGCCCGAGAAAAAGGCCGCGTTGCGCGTCGGCATTCTTCTTGACGAACCACCAGCCGGAGTCCGTCCCCATCGTGAGAAGCTGGTCCTGTTTTCCCTGCACCACGAGGCGCTCGATCTCTCGCGCGTGCGGAGCCTTGCGCAGTTTTTCGCCATAAACCCGCATCACGCCCGGCATCGGATTCAGCGCCTGCAAATTCGCGATCATCGGATCCATCATGTCCGGAAAGATCGCACGGCGCGTCACGAAGACTTCTACCCGGCACTTCAACGCCTCATTCATTCCGGCATCGAAGGCCAGCAGGAACGCCCGTAGCCACGCCTTCTCCGCTTCGCGCACTGGCACGCCCGACACGGGCAGCCAGTACAGCGAACTTCCCACCAGCGCTTCCGCGCGCCGGAAAGGGGCATAAATATTGGTCTTCGTCACAGTCGCCATTCGTTTCTGCCTTCCGTTTAGGAGAACGGCGGCGTACCCATTTCAAGCGGCGGGCTGACTTCCGGCCCCAGCCCCGCATCCATCGCACGCAACCGGGCCGTCGTCCCGCTCGCGTTGTTAATCATGCCGCTAATCAGGTTACTCAGGCCATTCGCCTCGTTCGTCGATACCGTCGCCATGCCGTGGATCACTTCCACTTCGGTCTGGAACGACGTGGCTTCCATCTTGTGAATCGTAAAGGCCGTCGCTTGGCCCGTGGTCTCGATCTTGATGCCCGTATTCTGCTGCGCGATCGCGGTAATCGCCCCGTCGAAAATCTTGCATTCGTAGAGGTCGCCGCTGTTGATCATCGTTTGCGTCGGGCACAGCCAAGTTACCGGAGCCACGTCGGTCCGGTTGTAAGGTCCAATGCAGCTCGTCATCTGGCCGGCCACATAGGACTCGGTTAACTGCCCGATGATGCTCGTCGTCCGCCCGCCCACCACCTTCTCGCTTTCCGTCCCAATGATCGTGAGATCGCGATTCGTCATGATCTTCTCGGTCTGGCTGCCGAGCAGCAGGATGTCTTCGTTGGCCGTGAACTTTAGCGTGATATTGCCCGTCACCAGTTCATTTCTCGTCCCATGGACTTTGGCGTCTTCCTTGAAGCCTGAGCCCACCAGACTCCCCATGTGCGGCATAAAGTCGTCGCCGTCCAAAGGCACGCGGGTCCTGGTCCCAATCGCTCCATCAAACGTCGCCATAGCTACTCCTCATCGTGGTCCTCATTTCGTTTCAGCCAATCTCCCGTAGGAACTGATTGCATTTCATGTGTACCGTGCCGCCCGCGTTAATGTGGATATCTCCGTCCGAATGGAGCAAAAGCGTTCGCCCGCCGTCGAAAAGGCTGACGCGCACATGCCTCGGCGTCGCCATCACCATCGTCTCCTCGCCATCTTTGTCGTCGAACACCAGCCGGTTGCCCGACTTCGTCACAATCCGCTTGATGTCGTTGTTCTGGTACTCGCCGCCATGCAGATCGTCAAACGGAGGCACATCGACGCCATTCCAATGGCTAGCCAGAATGAAGGGCTTACACGAATCGCCGCCGCGGAAGAACACCAACACCTCATCGCCCACTTCCGGGATGAAGCAAATGCCCCGGTCGGCCCCCGCATTGGGCGTACTCACCGGGATGAAGCCCGTATCGTTGTGATCGTTCCAGTTGAAGTTCACGCGCACATGCGCGCTGCGGCCGTCCTCCGCCGGACTGGTCTCCGCCACCCGCGCAACCTCCGGCCCATAGTAGCGCTCCACCTTCGGCGCCACCGGCTCCATATACTTCTGGAACGGCGTGCACACAAACTCGTTGCGATATCCGCGCCCCGGCTTCCAGCTATGGGTGATCTTGATCACCCCGTAAACCCCGGGAACATCCATCTCCCCGGTAATCTCAATCTTCTCGCCCACCGTGATCTCCGGAATCCGGCTTTCGCCAAATCCACGGCACGTGCTCATCTTCTGCCGCTGAGACTCGAACTGTAGTTCTTCCGCGAATCGGTCATGGCTACTCGCCAGGAACTTCTCCCAGAGACCCGAAGCCAACCCCAACGACGAACTTCCGCCCACGGCCCCACCGCGTAGGTCAGCCAGCGACCCCAGGTTCGGCGCTTCCTCGTCCATCATGTCCGTCTGCTGGCTGGTCGCCGACCGGCTCTCGAAGTTCACTCCGAACAAGAGATGAGGCGCCAATCGGCCGCTCGAGCGAAACTTATTCAGCCCGTTTTCTGTCCGCCATGCCAACGGAATCGGGGTACCCTGAAACTCGTCAAAGACATCGACCGTTTCGCCCTTCACCCGCAGAAAGCCCCCGAAGCGATCCACCAGGCGGTGCAGAAAGCTCCAGTCCGTTTCGTTGAACTGAATCATGTTCAGTTCCGGCTCCGAAATGACAGTCGACCCGGCCAGGGGGCCGGTGAGCCGCGTGATGCATGCGGTTAACGGCTCACGATTAAAGGTCTGTGAACGATTGAACGTATCGAGTGTATAGCTCTTGCTGATCCCCGTAAAGGTCAACACCGCGCTGCCGTTCAGTTCCCAATCGGCATCAGCCTGCTGCAGGATGCCTTTGAAGATCTCTAACTCCGCCCCGTCGGCATCGACCCCACGAAGCTCGATCTCTTTGCCGATCTTTGACTCGAAGAAAAAACGGCTCGCCGGCGGTTCCCGGAATTGCACAGCGCAAGTGGAATGGCGGTTCAGTTCGTGCGTAATCGTGCAATCGAGCGTGATCAGGAAGTCGGGCACCTCGGTGCCTTCGATGATCACTTTAATGAAACTCGGGGTCATGGCTTTGTCTTCCTCCGGGCTGAGCGCCCGCGACTCTAACTCTTCTTCTCTTTAGAACGTTTTTCGAAGCCGATTTTGACGGCGCACGTCCCGCCAAAACTCACTTGTGAGCCTTTCGCCAACAGCACCGGCTTGCCGGCGGCGATGCGCTTCTTGTCGACGAACGTACCGTTCGAGCTATTCGCATCGATCACGTAAAGCTTGCCACCCTGATTGTGAATCTCCGCATGGAAACGCGAGACCATGCGCTCGGCGTCGCGGAGCACCACGTCGTTCTTTTGGCCTCCGTCTTCGGCAATCGCCCCGAGTTTCATCACTTGGCCGTCGATGTTAAACTTCTTGCCTTTGTCGAGACCAGCCGTGATCACAATGTACGGATCCTTCTTGCCGCGGGCCATAAACAACCAGGCCAGGCCCCCGAGCACCGCCGCACCAAATCCCGCCGCACCCAGCGTGAAGATTGACGACGCTCGGCCACGAGCCGCATCCAACCGCTGGCGAATCTGCACCACCGCCGGATTATTGGGAAAGACCTTCTCCGCCGCACTCAACGCCGTGTCGGCAGCCACCAGGTTGCCCGCCAGAAATGCTGTCTGCGCCGCGTCAAGGTTGGATTGGAAGTCCTTCTCCTTCTGCGCCTGTTCGGCCTGGGCAGCGCTTGCTTTCTGCTGCTCCTCATACTGCTTGGCCTGGTCGGCGTCGAGCTTGCCCTTGGCCTCACGGCGCGCGTTGAAGGCGATCTGATTATCGGGATCGATCGTCAGAATCTGGTCGTACAAGTTCAACTGCATCGACGGATCGTTCGTATTCAAGGCCTGCTGCAGGAGACCCGCCACCTGCTGCTTCTGCGTCTCTTCCTTCTTCTTCTCCGCCTGCTGCTGCTTCATCTGCTCCTGCAGCAGCTTCAGTTGCTGGTCATTTCCGCCGCCCGCCACAGGCGGAGGCGCTTGCGGAGTCACAGGGATCGCGGGCAACGTCATCGCGGGGGGCGCGTTCACCGCGGTCTGCGTCGCCTGCTTGCGCGTCACATGACCCAACACCTTCGGCAACTGTACGGCCTTCACGTTACGAATGTCGAGATTCGCATCCTCATCGGGGCTATAGAACGCCACCGCGCCCGGCGTCGTCCGAGCTTCCTTCTTCGGGTTCACCCCCTCGGCCCGGACGTCCGCGGCATCCGCCGTCAGGACGCCGTCCACCCATACCTGAAAGTGCCGATTGTAGGCCGCCACGGTCACGGTCGAATACTGGTTCACCTTGCCTAACGCCTTGCGGCTGTTCGCCAGCGGCGCCACGCCACCGGCTGACCCCGGCTGCAGGTTTACTTCATAACCGGTACCGATTTGCCCGGCATCGCCACGCAGCAGCAAAATCAGCCGCCGCTTGTTCTCGTTCTTCTTGGAGTTCAGCCGCACATCGGCTTGGAAAAGAAAGTCACCGAGCGGCATCAGGCTCTCCAACTGCCCCGGACCCTCCTCGCCATGGATCGCCCCGCCGCCCACCGTCCATTTCACTTCCTTCGCCTTGCCCTTGCCAAAGCCCAGCATCTTGCCGATGCCGCCGGCCTGCTTGGGTGCCGTTCCGGTCGACTTCCAACCCGACAGGTCCGTCCCGTTAAACAACAACGTCGGATTCAGCGGCTTCAAGCGCGGGTTACGGATCTCCACCTTGCCACCGCGATTCGCCTCAATCACGATCAGTCCACCGCCCGCCTGCAAGCCACTCGCCGACGCCACCACCCGGCCGCCGGAGCGCACCACCATGCTGCCGCCGTTGGCCTCCACTTCCATCGAAGTCCAGGCCCCGGCACTGAACGTCCCGTTACCCTTCGCCTGACCGACAATCGAACCGAAGGGCCAATCTGAATCGCCCGACCCCAGTTGCACTTCGTAACCGGTGTCCTTGGGCACACCTTCGCGATTCGCCCTGACAATCAAACCCACGTTCGCCGAAGGGGTCATCGCCCGCACGTCGAAGCGCAGGATAAAGTCGGTAAACGGCGATTGGGTCCGGTAGAGTCCCTGGCCGTCAATCGCCAGTACGCCGCCGCCGGAAATGAACGCCGCACCATCGCCCGCCCAGCCCGCGTTGCTCTCGCCATCGTGCAGTTGAATCCAACCCTCCTGCGCCTCACTCTGCGAGAGTGTGGCCGGCAGCAGCGCGGCAAGGACGAGGCTAAGGACGAACTGGATCGGTCGCATGTTTTTGTGCTCTGGGCTTCACCATAACAAACGCAAAAGCCGGTTAGGATTCAGCTTCGAGAATGCCAAAAGTCAGACCTTCGCCCTCACGCACGGTCACCGCTTCCCCGCCCTCGGTTTCGGGCGGCGTCGTCACCTCTTCACCGGGGTCATATGCAATCTGCAACGTCTGTCCGGCCACACATTCGCCCGCCAGAATAATGCTCGCCAGCGGCGACAACACCAGTTGCTGCAGCGTCCGCTGCACGGGCCGCGCACCGTAGGCCGGATCGTAGGACTGCTGCGCCAGATAGGTCAGCGCTTCCGGCGTCACCACTAGGCCGATCTCGCGATCGTCGGCCAGCTTCTTCTTCAGCCCGCCAATACTCTTCGAAACGATGGACTCGAGTTCGGTTTCAGTCAACGAGTTGAAGGTCACCACCTGGCCGATGCGGTTATACAACTCCGGCCGCAGCGACTTTTTCACGACGTCCAGGATGATCTTCTTTCGCTCTTCCAGGTCGTCGGTGACTTCCATCGCCTCTCGAACGCCGAGGTTCGACGTAAACAGCACCATCGTGTTGGAGAAGTCGCAGAAACGGCCCTTGGCGTCGGTGAGCCGGCCCTCGTCGAGCACGCCCAACAACAAATCAAGGATCTCGGGATGGCCCTTCTCCACTTCGTCGAAGAGCACGATCGAATACGGATTCCGCCGTACCTGTTCGGTGAGAAACCCACCTTCGTCCGAACCCACCAGGCCGGGGCGTGAGCCAATTAGGCCCGCCGCGGAACTCTTGTCCTTATACTCGCCCATGTCGATGCGGATCAGCGCGCTCTCATCGTCGAGCAAGGCCTCGGCGAGCGCCTTGGCCAACTCCGTCTTGCCGACGCCCGTGGGCCCCACGAACAGGAAGCTGTTCGGCTTGCGTCCTGGCTGCAGGTCGGCCCGCATGCGGCGCGCCGCTTCGGCGATCGCCGTGACGGCTTCGTCCTGCCCGTAAACGCGCTCGCCCAGGCGCGTTTCCATGTTCAGCAGACGCTCCTTCTCGCTCTCAAGCATGCGGCTCGACGGCACACCCGTCCGCTCGGCGATCGCTTCGGCGATATGCTCTGGCAACACGGTATCCGGCACCACGATCGTTTCGGAGCCATCCTGCTCCATCGAGGCGAGTTTCTTCTCGAGGTAGCTCAGCGAACCGTAAATCTCGGCCGCTTTCTTCACGTCGCCCTTGCTCTCGGCCGCTTCCAGCGCCGCCGTCTGCTCCTGCACCAGTTGCTTGGTGTTCTGCAACTCGTCCAGGCCGCTCTTCTGGCGATTCCATTGCTCCACCAGCTTCGTGATGCGCGGCTCCATCTCGGCAATCGACGCCTTCAAGGCCTCGACATTCTTCTTCGCCTGCACCGAGGTCGCCGTCGACTCGATTGCCTCGAGTTCCGCCTTCTTGCGGATCAGCAGCCGCTCATCGCGGTCCAGATGCGTGGGCTTCGATTCCTTCTGCATCCGGATGCGCGCCGTGGCCTGATCGATAATGTCGATCGCCTTGTCCGGCAGAAAGCGCGAACGGATGTAGCGCCGCGACAGCTTTACCGCCGCCAGCAGCGACTCATCGGCCAGCTTCACGCCGTGGAATGCCTCAAAACGCGGCCGGATGCCACGCAGCAGCACCATCATCATCTCGTCGGACGGCTCTTTCACCGTCACAATGTCGAAGCGCCGCGCCAACGCTCCGTCTTTCTCGATCTTTTCGCGATACTCTTCGTGCGTCGTCGCACCCAGGCAGCGCAACTCGCCGCGCGCCAGGGCCGGCTTCAGGATGTTCGCCGCGTCCATGCCGCCTTCATTGCCGCCCGCCCCTACCAGGGTGTGGATCTCGTCCAGGAAGAGGATGATTTCGCCCTTCTTCGCACGCACCTCGTCCACCACGCCCTTGATGCGTTCCTCAAACTCGCCCCGATACTTGGCCCCGGCCACCATCGACGTCAGATCAAGCGCAATCACGCGGCACTTCTTCAGGCTCTCCGGCACATCGCCCGCCGCAATGCGCTGGGCCAGGCCCTCGGCGATCGCCGTCTTGCCCGTCCCCGGATCGCCCACCAACACCGGATTGTTCTTGCTCTTGCGCAGCAGGGTCTGGATTACCTGCCGCACCTCTTCCTCCCGGCCGATCACCGGCATCATCTCGCCCTTCGCCGCCGCAGCGGTCAGATCGCGGCCGTATTTCTCGAGCAGTTTGCCGCCCGACGGCGGCTTCGCGCTACCCTTCTGCTCAAGCACTTCGCCCGTCGCCTCGCGCGTTTCGACGGCCTTCTCGACCGTGTCCTTGGTGACCCCCGCCTGCCGCAGATCGCCCTGCAACCCGGTCTCGCCGAACTCGATCGCCGCCATCACGAAGTCCACCGGCTCGGCCCGTTCGGCCCCGCGACGGTTCATCATCTCGAAGGATTTATCGATCAGGTTCCGCAGCCCCGAAGAGGCCGTCGGCCGCCGGCCCGGCTCCAGCTTCGAATTCTTTTCCTGGTTCAGCTTCGTCGAGAACAGGTCCAATAGCCCGGCCGCCGCCACGCCCGACTTATCCAGCATCGCCGTCAGCGGACCTTCTTCATCCAGCAGCACATACAACATGTGCAGCGGCGAGATCTGCGCCTGCTGCCGCTGCTCGGCCAGCACCCGCGCCCGCTCCAGCGCCGTCTCAAGTTCGTTCGAGATCTTGTCGAGATCGATTGCCATGTCCGTAACCCTTCCCTACTCCAGACGCCGGCGCCGGGGAGGCGGGGGCGGTGCATCATCGGCCGGCTTCGCTTCTGGCGGCTCGGCCCGTTTGAACAAATCCCAAGGCGCCCGGCCCGGCGGCGGGGGCGGCGGCTCCGGAGGCGGCGGCGTATACCGCGGAGGCGGTGCCGGAGGCGGCGGCGCATAGGCCGGAGGCGGAGGAGGCGGCGGCGCATAGGCCACCGGCGGTGGTTCGCTCACCCGCTGCATCGGCTCCACACGCTGCGGCGCAGCTTCGGCGCGGCCCGCATAAAAGCGATGCCGCGAGAACAGCAACGCCGTCCGGAACGGATAGTGCGCCGCCACGGCGACCTTCAGGTCCGTTATCGTCGGCACGTCCGGCGCCTCAAAGTCGAACTCGAAATTCACCTGACCGCCGGCCCGCGACTCGCAAACCGCATTGATCGGCGCGCGCTGGAAACCCGCACCCTCGTTGATCCGGATCTCGGCATTCACGCGCGTACCCTTCTCAAACGCCGCGCCGTTCTCGCCCACCAGCACCAGCCGGTACTTATCGCGCCCTTCGAGGCGCAACTGGCTAAAGAACGTAATCAGCTCATCGCCCTGCCCTTGCACGCGGCTCGGCTTCGCGGCCAACTTATACAGCATGTTCCCGCCGCGGTCGAAGACGAAGTTCATCGCATCGAGCGTCGGGCTCACCCGGAAGTCGAGATACTTGCCTTCGAGCGCCTGCTCCAGCCGCAATAGCGCGCTCAGGTTCGCCAGCGCGCTGCGAACCTCGATGCCGAGATCCTCATGCAGACTCCACGTGCGCGTCGTGCGCAGGATACGCTTCTGCTGCTCGATTAACTGCGTGAAAGCCGTCTCGCCGGCTTCCTTCAGCGTCTCGTAGTAAGTCTGCATGCCCGGCGTCAAATCGAAGAAGACCGCCGCCGAATGAGTGAACCGGCGGAGTTGGCCAAAGAAGCGCTGCGGCGGTTGGGCGGAGTCGAGTAACTCGTAAACGCAGTCCTGCAGGGCGACCACCATCCGGTCCACAAACTGCACCGTCTGCGAATCCACCTCGGTCTCAATGCCGCGCTCAGTAAACAGAATCAGATACTCGCGCATGGCCCGGTGCAATTCGGAATAGCGCTCCGCCAGAAAGGTGACTTCCTCAACAATCTGCCGGTAAGCCGCCGCCAGTCCGCTATGGGCGGTCATCGATGTGCAGGCCGGGATAAAGTCTGGATTCTTCTCGAACCCCGTCGCGTAGCGCTGCCGGCGTAACTGCCCGCACACCACCGCATAACCCGCCTGATCGGCGGGTGCCTGCAAGGATAGCCGATACGCCGGATAGCGCTCGGTCATCATCTGCGGGTTAAACTCATCGCGCTCCCCGTCGCTCTCCACCTTGGCGTGCGGCTCGTAGATCAGATAGATCGGCGTCTCCTGGACGCCTTCCAGGTCGGTTCTCGGAAAGGTGCGCCGCACGGGATGCTCCGGCGAAATCTCGACGATGCAACCGGCCGGCGATAGGCCACGGCACTGCGTCACCGAGATCTGCAAAGTCTCTTCGTCTTCCAGCACACTGACAATCGGATCCAGCCGCGCCGCGCCGCGTTCGGACTCGGGCAGTCGCGGACCGCCACCCACCAGCCCATAAGCGCTCGTCGTGTAGCGCAACGCCCAAAGCACCAGCGAATCAAAGTACTGCTCCTGCCGCCGGAAATGATCCGGCGTCAGTAACATGCCGTGCTCCCAATTAACGGACGACAATTTCAAGTCATCAGGATTCATGCGCGCAAGGCTCCCAGATAAGAATTCAATCCCAGCCGCGAATTCTGCGCGGCAATGCCCAATTGCGGCGCCCGGCGGCGGTCCTCAAGGCTCCAGGCCACACTGTAACGTTGGTGGCAAGGCGTCACCAGATAGAGCACCTGGTCGAGTAAGTACTTTTGATCTTCGCGGGCAAAGGCGTAGTAAGTCTCAAGAGTCACCGGACCCAGCACCAGCGTCATCTCGGCCAGGTCCTCGATACGATCACCTGCAATCGAATCCACGCCCAGCCGCGCGTAACGCTGGCCCAGCCGCGACAGTTCGGCATCAGGCAACTGGCGAAAGCGCGCCGACCGCCGAATCTTTTCGAGCGGCAAGCCCAACATCAGCGATAAGGCGAAGCGAATGCCCACTTCTTTGCCCGCCATCGACTGCAGGCTCGGCAGCAGCACGGCCAACGAATACCATTTCTCCGGCGGCCAGTCCTCCGGATTTAACCCGAATAGCGTAATCCAGCGCCCGCAAGCGTCCTGGTTGTTGGGGCTGATGTCAAAAAGCCTCGCTCCCTCGCGCAACCAATGCGCCGCCTTCTGGTAGGGGTCGTCGATCGCCGCCAGGATCTCGCGCGTCCCCATCTGAGACTCGCCACCCGTATCCCAAACGGACACCGGTAGGTGGTGAAAGTAGCCAAGGCCGGCCACGTCGAGAGTAATCGTATCGCCCGGCCCCAGAGGCTTTCCGGCCGCCGGCGTCTGCGTGACGATCCAGCGCGAAGGCATCCCGCGGCCCGCCATGCGCAGAGTAATCCGATGCGCCGAGACGTTCATCGCCGCCAATACTTCCAGCGCCGAATCCACGGTGTGGTGGAAGCCATGATAGCTCTGCGCCAAGTCGGGCATCACGCTCATGACTCTTCCCACTCCACCTGCAAGCTCAACTCAATGTCGTGCAGGAAGCGCTTCGTGAGTACCACGCGTAAGTCCTCAAGTAAGTAACGCGCTTCAAGCTCCGGATCGTTGAAGTCATCTTTATTGAGATACACCGTGACGCGCTCCACCCGCCGCAAGGCGCCATCAACGCGCTCCACGCCCGAGCGGATCGTCGTATCCAGCACCCGCCGGTCAAAGCTATTCGAAATGGCAAACAAATCGCCGCGAGTCACCACCCGGTCCCGAGACAGCAGCGCCGTCGTGAACCTCGACCGCGCATCGGCGAACTCCTCGGTGCTGGTGCCTCCGGCCGCCGCCGTCGGATTCGATACCCGCAAACCGCCTGCGTAGTCCTTCAGTTGAATCGCCGCGATCTTGCCCGGCCCCACCTGATTCCCCGCTAACCCGGCGCTGATCCACACCCGTACGTTGGCGTAAGCATGCGGTTTGCCTCCCGGGAAGGTCGCCGGCGTTAGTTCGATGCGGCCGTTACGAATGGCATAACGTCCCACTAGCGCATCGGCCGACGGTTCGGTTTCGAGTAAGTAAGGTGTATCTGTTTCACTAATGACCGAAAGCGGCGCGACCAGGTGCCAGTCGGTTCCGCCTTCCTTACTGATCGGGATCGCCGTCCCGTGTTTCTCGAAGTAGATCGTCTGATTGAGACACTCGACGTTCGATGCCGTGATCGCATGCAGCGCGACGCCGCCAATGCCGGTCTGCAACGACGGCAAACCGCGCGGGAAAGTGATCTTGATCCAGACACGCTCGGTCGCGAAGAGATTCGCCGCCTCCCGGCCAAACATCCGGGCAAGTGCCGGCTCGAGCGCCCGCGGCTGACGGCAAAGCAACCGCCGCGCAGCGGGAAAAGCAGGCAGCACGTAAGCCTTACCGGCATAGAAACCGGGCGGAAGTGGCGCAACGTCGTCGTTTACCGGATCGCCAGCCGAAGCCGCCCGCTGCTTCGGCATCAGCCACTCCAAACGCCCCAAACCAGCGTTCCCGACCTTGGGCCGCAAAATCCCCGCCGCGGAAAAGTCTCCGGCAGGACCAGCCAGGCACCAAGTTTCGCGCGTAAGCGCCTTCTGGATCTCCACGGCATCCGGCGAAAAATCGAAATAGAAACCGTGTCCGCCCAGGTGACCTTCAGCCGGCGGCTCAATTGCCAGAAACAACGCCGGATTCGGCCCCAGATTCGTCTTCACCGCTTCCAGCGATGGCCGCGCGTTCTGAAAACGCTCGTCCATCTCCACGCCCGCTAACAAACGGAACGCACCCTCTTCGTAAGTCGCGGCAAAGCAAATCCGGGCGCTCGATACGGTTACTGGAGCATCCGTCAGAAAGGTCAGCTTCGCACCCGTGCTCGCTTCACCCGTCAGCGCCGTCCCGCCTTCAATCAGCCGCGTCCGGTTGGTGTCGAAAAACCGCACCACCGTTTGCGCCGGGCGCGCCATGCGCTTCTGTAGGCCGAGACCCGAAATCAGCTCGTCCAGTAGCGCGAGCCGTATGCGGCCGGTGTCCGAGTAGAGCACCTCAAGTTGCTGAGCGAACGTGCGGAACAGTACCGCGAGTAAGGGGTCAGTCGTTTCGGCGCTGACCCCGTATTCCTTCAAACGGCGACGGAAATCCTCCCGCAGTTTGCGGTCAATCTCGACGGCGCTCGCACTCGTATAGGGCATCGCTAAGCGGACCGCCCTCCCACGACGGTCGAGTACTTACGACCCGGATCGGCCGTATCCACAATCGTCAACGAATAGACGTCGACATCGGCGTGCTCGCCCGGCTCCTTCGTGATTGCAGCCAGGCGAAAGTTGGTAATGCCCAGATCAGTGAGCGTCGTGTTGATACTGTCCGTCACATTCGACAGCCGTTCGGGACGCAGGCGCATACCCTCGAACAGATCACGCACGCCAAACGTGCGGCATCCCGGCCACGAACCGGAGGGGGTCCGCGCCATGAGGCCGATCAATTGCAAAACGGCCTCCGGCTCGCCGGTGCGTTTCAGGAACGCACCTTCGAGCCGGAGGGGAAAGGCGAGGAAGCTCACGAGCGCCTTAGTTGCTGATCGCGATTTCGGAGAAGTTCTGCTGGTTCAACACCGGCTCCAAGTCCATCACCATCAGGTGGTTGATGCCCGGCGTATCGCCCGGTTCCTGCGGAGGAGGATTCGACGTCTCGAAGTTCGAGATCCAGCCTTTGAACTTATAGGTGCAAAGGGCATCTTCGTGCTTGTCGTCCTTCCAGAACTCGATCTTGATGTCCTTCAGCTTGCTGCGATCGACAACGTTCGCCATCTCGAAGAACTTCTTCACTGCCGAATGCGGCAGGTTCTTGTCGTCGTGGAAGTCGGCCCACACCCGGATCTGCGTGCGGAGCGAACCCATTTCGGGCATGCCGGCGCGATCCTTCGAGGTCATGAAGACCACCTGTGAACTCACTGCGTCAAACTTCGTGCCGTCAATCGTGACGGTGCTGCGGTAAGGGTTAGCCATGGTATTTTCCTCCTGATTCCTTTCTTCTCGCCTAGTTGCTCATCTTGATTTCTTTGAAGTTTTCCTGGTTGATCGCGGGCTCCAGATCGAGCACCATGACATGGTTGAGCGAGGGGAAGGCATCGCACGGGCTGGCCTCAAAGTTCTCATCGTCGCCCGCGGCGCCGGTGGGATGCGGGTTCGAAGTCTCGAAGCGCGACACCCAACCCTTGAACGAATAGCTGCACAGGGCATCCTCGTGCGCATCGTCCTTCCAGAATTCGATCTTCACGTCTTTGATCTTGTCGCGCGTCACGACATTGGCCAGCTCAAAGAACTTCTTGATCGAAGAGTACGGAACATTCTTGTCGTCGTGGAAGTCGGCAATCACGCGAATCTGCGTGGTCAGGCTGCCCATCTGCGGCATACCGGCGCGATCCTTCTCACTCTTGAAACGCACGGTGGTGGATACGGCATCGAATTTCGTGCCATCCAAAGTAACGGTGCAACGATACGGACTAGCCATGGTTTTGGTTCTCCTTCAAAGAAACCTGAAGCAAATCTGATTCTCGAAAACGGGCTTAACTGAACAGGTTGCGGAGGCGGCCGGCGAGCGTGCCGAGCAATCCGCCCGGTTCCGCCGCCTCTGCTCCGTCGGCAGCCGCCGCGGGAGGGGTGGGTTCAGGCTCGGGCAGGGTTGGCGTGACCGGAGTCACTTGCACCAACTCGCCCGTCGCCGTGAGCTTGCCTTCCGCCATCAGCTGCGCTTTCAAATGCGCGGGGAGGTAATCGGCTGCCGTCCGCTGGCTCAAGTCCGGCTTCGGCGCTTCGGCCTCCACCATCCTTGCGCCCCGGACCTGGGGCAGACGCATGCCACTCGTGCCGCGATACCGCGACGACGAATCCATGCTTTGAGCAGCTTTCGCCTCCGACTCGGCGGCTTTGGCCGCGCTACCGGCTTCCGGCAGATTGCTCTGCGGAGCCTTCACGTTGCCCCCGGTCGCTTCGTGCTCCCGAGCCGCCGATCCGGTGATGTTTTTTTCGTTGCTCACCGTTCCTCTTCACCCTCATTAACGGAACTGGCTACTCTTTTTTCTCGCCCTTCGAAAATTCCGGCGTATCAATCTTCAAGACGAAGGTTTCCGCCGGACCGGTGGGCATCACATTGATGGAGATATCGCAAATGCCCTGCATCCGCTTGTTCGAGTCTTTATCGACAAACAGGTCGTAGCCCAAAATCGTGCCCTGCTCCACCTGCTCATCGAGCAACCGCTTGAGAGGCGATTCGATCGACTGATCCATGAAGTCGCGCGTCAGCACCTGACCCGCCACCTGCAATAGATAGTGCCGGCAGCAGCGCTCGAGGTAGCGCAAGATCCGGTACGACGTGAAGAACTTCAGCACGCCATTCGGATCGTCGGCCTGGGTCCGGCATCCGAAAAAGCACAGATGATTGTCGGCATCCCGGATGATCGGCACCAGTTGCCGTTCCATCGACAGGTGTTCCATCTCGCCGATCAGCGGCTCGAAACGAACCTTGTCGACGCCGGAAATCTGACCGAAGCGGCTTCCCACCGGACCCTGAGCAATGCCCTGCCCGTCATCGGCACGCGCAATCGCGCCCGCGAAGATCAGCGACGGCGGCGCCCAAAGATCGTCGCCTCCATCCACCGTCTTCTCAAACCAATGCGCGGCGCGCATCTGCAGATAGCCGGCGCACACCACATCGGCCGCCGCCCGGTCTTCCGGACGCTTCATGAACTCGTACTTGCCACCCGGCAGGAAGTTCCGCTCGAGGTTCTTGAAGTTCTTCTCGTCGTCGACGTCAGTGAGCAACAGCATGCCCCACATGTTGGCTACGTCTTCGAACTTCTCGCGCACGGTCTGCGGGATCTGTCCGGGAACAATCAGGTTGCAGATGTCGTCGCGGAAATTGAAGTTGTCGTTACGCTTGCGGCAGAAGTTCTCTACGGCCGCCACGTTCATCGAGAAGACATCCTTCATCGCCTTGGCATCGGCATTGAGGACGTACAATTCCACCGGCTTGCGTACCTTGCCGTCCATCACCTTCGAATTCTCGAAGAACAACTGGACCTGCTTGTAGCTGCGCTCAAGCGGCCGCAGTTGCGTAAACAACTGGGCCAGCAACTGATCGCGCATCGCCTCGGCCGCGTTAATTTGCGCCTGCAGCTTCTGCACCGTCGCTTCGTAAGTGTCGTCAACGGTAAAGAGGTTCTGCAGATCGGTGAGTTGCTTCAGGAACTCATTAGCCGATTGCGGCGTAAAGATGGACTCAACCGTCCGCGATTCGTCCAGGAATCCTGGGTGCAGGTCGGCAAAAATGTCTTGTAACAGGTCGCGAGCCGGGCTGTCGCCCAGAATCTCCGCCGTCGTGCGCGTTTGTACGAGTTCAGGCATCGGTTTACTTGCCTCCCTTTCCCGAAATCTTGGTCAGATCTTCCTTCAAGCGGCCCAGCGCTTCGATGATCTCGGCGCGCTGCGTTTCGCTATTCCAGGCGCGGCGGACAGTCGGTAACTTCCAACGGTCTTTCAGGCGATAGAGCAAATCGATGTTCGCCTTCAAGTCGGCGATATCGTTGCGAGCGTAGGTGACGTTGCCATCTTCATCGCGGAACTCCTGCCGCTTCTGCAGGTTTTCAGGATCAAAGTCCTTGATTGACTTGAACTTGAACTCCGCCTTGAACTCGGTCTCTTCGGGGCCGGCGCTGCCCTTAAAGTTCAATT
>JALHNI010000064.1 GCA_022843605.1 Bryobacter sp. | reverse complement strand
GCGGTGCTGGCGGGGATGCGGATGTTGATCTGGTAGAGCCCTGAGATGGACCCGGGAACGACTCCCGCATAAAGGACGTCAGTGGCGGCCAGGGTGGTGCCGCCGACGGTGACGGTGACCGTTTCGCGCGTGGGGGCGACGGAGCCAGGAATCTCACCAGCCTGGTAGACGGGTGTGGTGGGCCCCAGGCCGGTGGCGAACAGCAGGACGACGTCGCCGGGCTTGGCGGCGCGGGCGCCGGGAATGAGGGCCGGATCCGCCGCGATGCTGAAGTCCGCATTGCGCGCCGCGATGCTGGTGCCATTGAAGGTGAAAAGCGCGGGCGCGTTGGCGAGCACCGTGATCGCGTTGGCGTCGCTCTTGCTTTCGTTAGCCTTTCCGGCGTTGAGAATGACGGCGACATTGGAGGATCCTGGCGCGACGCCGGCGGGCATTTGGGCGTTAATCTGGCCGGAGTTGGCGAAGAGCACCGGGACGCGCTGGCCGCCGACTTCCACCGCCAGACAACCGAGTTCGGTGGGGAATTTGCCGTCGACAAAATCGAGGGTACCGGCACCGCGTGAGAGGTTGGGCAGGTTGAAGCCTGAACCGGCAATGGTAAAGATGCCGTTCATGGCGAAGGTGTTGGCGCGGCCGCTGGCGGCATCGGCCACGCCGCGAATCACCGGTTTACCGGTGACCTGGCAGGTGCCTTCCACGGCCCGCCGCGTGTTGGTGGCGTAGATGAAGTCACCCGCATTGGTGGAGCCGTTGTTGGCCGCATTTCCCACGGCGTAGAAGATCACCTCCCCAGAGTCAGTGGCCGGAGGCGTCCATTCGACGTTCCATTCGACGCTTTCACGTTGACCGGTGAAGGTGGAAGCCGCCACTTGGGTGGCGAATTCGGCCTGGCCGTTACAGGGCGCTGGCGTATTGCCGGGGGCGCAGGTGACGCGGATGGAGTTCGGGACGACGGTGAAGGTACCGGCCTGTTTGGTTTCGTCGCTCACGAGGCGGGCGGCGAGTTGAAAGCCCCAACGCTGGGCTTCCGGGTGGCTCAGGCGGACCCGGACGAGTTGCTTCACGCCGGGCCGGTAGGCGGTGGTCTGAATGGCGATGCTCCCGAGCGAGTCGGGATTGACGGTGCCTGCCGCGCGGTGGCAGGCGATACAGGACAAGCCTCCGTCAGCGGCGATGTTGGCGCGGAGGGCCGGAGGACCAGTCGAAAGCGCCTGTAACCCCATAGGCGCGGACAATGCGAGCAGCAAGAGCGGCTTCCACCGTTCGAGAAAAGACATGTTTGGATTTACTCCCCTTAAAGTCGTTGAATGAGCCCCCTAAAGCACGGGCATTGTTATGGGACTTTACTTGAGACGGGAACAAAAGGCAAGGAAGATGAAGAGTAAATAATTGAGTGATGAAGGAATTCACAAGGCCGTCATTTGACAGGGCGGCTGAGGGTCGCCCATACTCGCAAGCGTGATGACTCTTGCGACGCTCCGCCAGGGCGAGTCCGCGACACTGCAGCGTTTGGAGCTGCCGGAGGCCTTTGCCCACCGGTTGATGCAGCTCGGCTTTATCCCGGGGGTTAGGGTGGAAGCGGCGCATCAGGCACCGGGCGGCGACCCGCGGGTCTATCGGGTGGACGGCTCAGAGATCGCGCTCCGCCAGGAGACGGCGCGGCGGCTTTACTGCACACCGGTTTAGTACCGTTTTCGGACATTGAGTTGCATGAGCCGCCCGGTACGTGAGTTCTAAGGCGGCCACCTCGCCAGGGGCAATCGGACGAGTTGCAAAGCCAAGCGCAAGGGACTGCTACTCTTGAGGAATGAAGGGTAGCGCGAAAGTCATCGATTGTTTGCAAGAGGCTTTGAAGGCGGAGTTGACCGCCATCAGCCAGTACATCCTCCACGCGGAGATGTGCGACAACTGGGGTTACGTCCGGCTCGGAAAGGCGACCAAGATGGAAGCCATCGGCGAAATGAAACACGCCGAGAAGCTCTTGGAGCGGATGCTGTTTCTGGATGGATCTCCCAACATGCAGGAACTCTACCCGCTGAAGATCGGGCAGACAGTGAAGGAGCAGTTGGAGAACGACTTGGCGCTCGAAATGGAAGCGATCAAGCGTCTGAATGCCGGCATTGCGATGTCCGTGGCGGAGCATGACAACGGCTCACGGGAACTGCTGGAGATCATCCTGAAGGACGAAGAAGAGCACGCCGACCGGCTGGAAGCGCAACTGCACATGATTGCGGAAATGGGCTATCCGCACTATTTGTCGAAACAAACCGAAGCCGAAGCCTAGAAGCGGCGCTGCGGAAGGCACGCGAGGGCGGTAGACTGTAGTTGCAGTTGATTGTCTTATGAGTGCCCTTCCGCAACTTGTTCAGATCGCCCCAGTCAAGCCGGGTCCGCACGCGGTAGCGATGGTGGGGTCGCCGAATGCGGGCAAGTCCACCCTGTTCAATGCGCTGACCGGCTTGCGCCAGAAGGTTGCCAATTACCCGGGTGTCACCGTGGAAAGCCATGTCGGCCGGGTGCGGTTTGACGGCGGCAAAGAAGTTTCACTGATCGACCTGCCGGGTATCTATGCCCTGGATCCCTCTTCCGAGGACGAGCGCGTTACGCACGATGTCCTGACGGGCAAAATGCCGCATATCGCGACACCGGACGCGATCCTGCTGATTATCGACGCGACGAATCTGGCACGGAATCTGTCGCTGGCGGCACCGATTTTGAGCCTTCGCCTGCCGACGCTGATAGTGCTGAACATGGCCGATGAGTTGCTTGAGCGGGGCGGTCAGGTGGATGTGCCACGGTTGGAGGCGGAGCTCGGTGTGCCGGTGGCCCTCACTACGGCCACCACCGGCGAGGGCCTCGACAAGGTTCGTGCGTTCCTGGAGAAGCGTGCCCCGGCCGCAGCGGCCGAAGCTCGACCGTCATGGCCGGAGTTGCCGGTATTGCAGGATGTTCCGCAATGCCGCCGCTGGGCGGCCAAGATGGGCGAACGGGCGGGCTATCGTGCGCCGGCGCCGCCGCTGTGGACCCGCCGGCTGGACCGCGTCTTTCTGCACCCGGTGTGGGGTGCGCTGATCTTTCTGGCCGTGACGCTCTTCGTCTTCCAGAGCATCTTCACCTGGGCGGAGCCCGGCATGGAAGCGATTCAGCGAGTGATTGACTGGAGCGGAGGGCTGATTGAGGCGAGCCTGCCGCCGTCGGCTTTCCGGTCCATGGTGATTGAAGGCATCTGGGGCGGCGTTGGCGCAGTGGTGGTGTTTCTGCCGCAGATCCTGATGCTTTTCCTGTTTATTGGCCTGCTCGAAGACTCCGGGTATCTCGCTCGGGCGGCGTTGATCGCCGACCGGACCATGGCCAGCGTCGGTCTGCAGGGCAAGAGCTTCATTCCACTGCTTTCGGCGCATGCGTGTGCCGTTCCGGCGATCCTGGCGACTCGCACGATCGAGAATCGACGCGACCGCATCGCGACCATCCTAATTGCGCCGTTGATGACCTGTTCCGCCCGTCTGCCGTTGTACACGCTGGTGATTGGGGCATTTATCCCGGAGTACCAGGTATTGGGGCCGATCGGGACGCGCGCTTTCGCGCTGATCGGGCTGTATGCATTGAGCTTTTTGGCGGCAATTGTGACGGCGAAGGCGCTGAAGTCGTCGGTGCTGAAGAGCGAGGCTTCACCGTTCGTTCTAGAGATGCCGCCTTACCGCTGGCCGACCTGGCGCTCAGTGGGCTATCGGCTGTATGACCGGGCGATGGCATTTCTGAAGCGGGCCGGCACCGTGATTCTGGTGATGACGGTGGTGTTCTGGTTCCTGGCGCACATCCCGTTGCGCGATGGCCAATCGGTGCCCATTGAAGAAAGTGTCGCCGGGCAGATTGGGCACGCCGTGGAACCGGCAATTGCGCCGCTCGGCTTCAACTGGCGCATCGGCGTCGGCATTGTGGCGTGTATGTTTGGCGCGCGCGAGATGGTGGTGAGCACGCTGGCCACGATCTACGTCACGGACCAGGACGAGAACTCGGCCGCTCTCCGCGGACGGCTTCGTCAGGACCTGACGCTGGGCGGCGCATGGGCACTGCTGGTGTTCTTCGCCTTTGCCATGCAGTGCGTTTCGACCGTGGCGGTGGTGCGGCGAGAGACGGGCGGATGGCGCTGGCCGATCATTCAATTCGCTTACATGACGTTGTTGGCCTACTTCGGGGCTCTCGCTACGAACATCATTGTCACCCGCTTCTTTGCATAGCCTCGTGCTTCGACGTAACTCGTTGCCTTTGAATACGCCCGGAGAGCCCGCCACCGTCAGAGCGAAAACGAATCACCCGGTCGGAGTACTAGGGTTTCCGGGCGGATGAGACCGACCAGGAGGTCAGTCCTACAATTTGACCGGTCTACCCCGACCGATCCGGCCAGAAAAAGGGGAAGGAGTGCGCTAGAAGCCCGGGGGCGGAGCAGGAGGAGGCGGCGGGGGAGGCGTTGGGCCACCACCGGTATCCGCAGGCAGAGTCGACGGACCCGATCCACCACCAGGAATGCCGCCACCGGTACCGCCACCAGGAAGCGGGGAACCCGCCGGACCCGGGATACCGCGAGGGCGATAAAGGAACATGTCCATCAGGGCGTTGAAGACGCGCTGTCCGAGGGCGCCCTTGTCGAAGCGGTTCTTCACGAGCGGATCGTTCTTATAAACGCGAAGATAGTCGCCGGGATTCAGCAGGCGAGGCTCGCCGAAAGGCAGCAGCGCATGTTGAACCGCGACTTGGCCCTCTTCAACGAGAACCAGGGTGACGTCTTCCTCTTCGACAGTGACATCGAAGATGGTTCCGCGAACCGAGATGACTGCCGTGGGCGTGGTGACCCGATTCGGATTCGGCCGGCCGCCAAGTTTTTGAATATGAACCTTGACGCGACCGATCCAGAGATCAAGGAGGTCCGTCACGCCACCCGTGCTGGCCCGGAAGGTGGCGCGGGAATTGGCAAAAAGTTCGAAGGTGCTGCCATCAGGCAATGAAAACACGGCGTGACCGTCAGGCCCACTCGAGACTTCCTGGCGCGGCGAAACACTATCACCGACCTTCAGCGCCCAGGGGAAACCGTCACGGAAAGTGCCCACTTGCCCCGTTACCGAGACCACTTGGGCCGCGGAAGCACCGGAGGCGGGACCGAAATTCGGCAAAATTTGGGCGGGAGCGGTCTCAACCAAGCCCAAAAGCAGCAAACAAGCCGCTGTAATCGCACCCAAACCGGTACGTTTTACCATTCGAGTTGTGATGTGGGTACACATCTCACGTCTAGATCGTCAGTCTACCATCAAATTGCATAGCAAATTTACCTCCAGGATGAGAATCGGCACTAATTCGAATCAACTCTTAGGTTTCCAGACGCGACCGCCGATGGTAGGCAGGTATAATGGACATTGGTACTGTGTCCATTTGACCCGGTCTTGCCGCATGCCGTCGAGCGTACGCCATTTTTCTCGCACATTTCGCATGACGGTCATCAGCCTGTTCGGGTTGCTGACCTTGACGATTGCCTCCGCGCAAACGACTCTCGACTGGCGTAAGCTGGGCTCCACCAGTTTCGACCTGGGGTTGCCAGGACTGGCCAGCGGTGCCGTTATTCAGGTTGCCTACACCGAGGGCTCGGTAACGATTGAGACTGGTGATGGGCGACGATTCATCCTCGGGGATGGCGAAAAGTGGGCGACCGGCCAAGCTGGGCTGGATCAGCAAGCCAAGCGTTGGCGAAACGAACTGACGGCTCCGGAGTCCGGCGCGCGCATGGTGGAAGCAGAAACCAATGCGGCCCGCCTATATGCCTTCGGCAATCACGCCTGGCGCTCGGACGACGCGGGGGCGAGTTGGCGCAACCTGACGGAAATCCAAGGGCAGTCGATTCTCGGTGCGGCAATCCTTGACCTGGCTGTCTCCCCGAACGATGGCGACGAAATCGTGGCGGCGACGGGTACCGGCTTGTGGCGTTCGCTCGATGGCGGCCTGACGTGGGACGGCCTGAACCAGAACCTGCCGAACTTTTCTGTGCGGCGAATCCACCGGTTGCCGGAAGGCATGAGCGGCCTGGAAGTGGAAGTCAGCGGCTTCGACGGGACATTGGCCTGGCAACCCGGTGAAAAATCAGCCTGGCGGCCGGGTGCCCGATCTGCCGCCGTGGCGGGGGCGTTGCGGACGCGCCTATCCGGGATGCTGGGCATTCCCATCACCGCCGCGGCTGCGGAGGGCGATTTTCTTTATGCCGGCTCAGGAGACGGACGGGTGTTCGTTTCGCCGGATGGCGGACGTAGCTGGCGCGCCGCGGCACAGAATGCCGGCGGACCGATCACTGGCTTCGCGGTCGACTCGAACGAACCGAATACGGCGATCGCCACGGTTGCCGCCGACCGAAGTTCGCGAGTCTGGCGGACGCTGAACGGAGGGCTGAACTGGGACGACCTCTCATCGGACCTTCCCGCCGGTCGAGCCTACAATGCGGCTTTTGATGCGGCGAGTGGCGCCACTTATGTCGCCACCAGTAGCGGTCTCTTTTGGACGAAGGCGGATCTGCGGGCGCGGGGTCCGGCGACGGCCTGGGAACGAGTAGCGGGCAATCTACCGGAGGCGCCGGTTTATGACGTTCAACTGAATCGGTCAAGCACGCAGATCTTTGTAGCGCTGGACGGACATGGGATCTTCGCGGCGAACGCGCCGCATCGCCGGACCGATCCGCGTTTCGTCAGCGCGGCCGACTACTCCACGCGCGCCGCCGCCCCAGGAAGTCTGTTGAGTTTTGTGGGCGGGCCGATCCGGCAAGCGCGCACCGGTGACCGTGTGGTGCCAATCCTGGCTTCTAGCCCGGACGAGGCCCAGGTGCAGGTGCCGTTCGAAGTGCAAGGCACGGCACTACCGCTGTTGATTGACCGTTTAAACGTACGCTTGCCGCTTGAGCAAACGGCACCCGCGATTTTCGTGGATCGCGACGGCACGCCGATGATCATTGATGCCGATTCCGGCGTCCTGCTGGACGCGGCGGCTCCAGCGCGGCCGGGCATGCGGATTCAGATTCTGGCCACCGGCCTCGGTCGCGTGACGCCGGCTTGGCCCACCGGTGTAGCGGCCCCACTCACCAACGCGCCGCGCGTTGCCGCGCCAGTCAGGGTCTTTTTGGACCGTCTGCCGCTTACGGTGACCAAGGCCACACTCGCCCCCGGCTACGTTGGCTTCTACGTGATCGAGTTCGAAGTGCCTTCTATCGTGAATGCCGGTCCGGCCGAAATCTATATTGAAGCCGGCACCCGAGCCAGCAATCGCACGCGCCTGATCGTGCTGCCTTAACCACTACTTCATGACAATCGTCTCGGTGTTGCCTTGGGCCTTGAGCTTGGCAACGCGGGCGAAGGCTTGTTGCGCTTCCGCCTTTCGGCCGAGAGCTTGAAGCGCGCGGGCGAGCTGATACTGCACGGCAGATTCGCCCGGCGCACGGGCGGCGGCACGCTGCAACAGTGGGAGTGCTGCGGCTGCTTCGCCGAGCGCGAGTTTGGCTTTGCCCAGGTAGTAGTGAGTTCCCCACAGGTCGGGGCGGGCGTCGGTGACCGCGGCCAGCAGCGGCGCAGCCTGGTGATACTGCCCCTCCTGAACCAGCAGTGCCCCGAGGAAGTACTTGGCTTCGACGTCTTGCGGCTCTTGCGCGGCCAAGCGCAACTGCTCTAGCGCCGCCGCGGTATTGCGCAGGCTAACGTGAGTCTTGCCGGTTTCGAGGGCTAGGCCAGGGAGTTTGGGGTCGGCTTGGGCTGCCTTCTCAAAACTGGCGAGCGCACGATCGAAGAGAGCGGAATCATACCAGACACGTCCCTCAAGATAGTGAGCCTGGGCCGGTGGCAGATGGGCGAACAGCTGATCGAGAACGGCTTGGGCGCGGATGGGGTCCTTTTGCTTGACGTAGGCGAGCGCGAGGAAATGATAGACGCCGGGCGAGACTTCAGCGGCTTGCGCGAGGGCTTCGAGATTCCGTACGGCCGCGGGAACCTCGCCGGTTTGCAGTTGGCAGATCGCGAGCAGTTCCTGGGCCTGCCGCTGGCGGGCAGAAGGGGCTTTGGCCAGTTGAGCGAAGAGTGGCTTGGCTTGCGGGTAGTCGTCGAGCTTGAGGAGGGCGAGGCCGAGGTTGAGGAGAAGCCCGGGTTCGTTGGGGGCGAGCCGCAAGGCTTTGCGGTAGGAGTCAATAGCCCGGTGGGGGCGGTTGAGGCGGGAATAGATGACACCCAGATTGCCGAGAGCTCCCAGGTTATTGGGTTCACGCTGGAGCACCTGTGTGAAGCCGGCCTCCGCTTCGGCATAGCGGCCGGATTGCAGGTCGCGCGCCGCGCCAAGGAAAATCTGTTCGGTAGAAACACTTTGGCCCTGGTAGAGCACCAGGGCCAAAGCGGTTATGCCAGAAAGAAACGACACCAGAACCAGTTTAGAAGAGGAGCTTGATCCCGAACTGGATGGTGCGCGGATCGCGAGTGGAGTTTACCTGGCCGAAAGTGCCGCGGGTGGCGGCGGTCGGCGAAGTGTTGGGGTTTGGAACGCTCAAGCCCGTGTTCACGCCGGCCCACTGGGTACGGTTCATCGTGTTGAAGGTCTCAAAGCGGAATTGGAGGCGCACGCGCTCGTAGAAGGTGGTGGTCTTGATCATCGAGATGTCCCACTGGTTGATGCCAGGGCCACGGATGATGCCCTCGCCCGTGTTGCCGAGCGTGCCTTCCAGCGGACGGGCGAACGCGAAGACATTGAAGTAGTCGAGTTCGCTGGGCGTGGGATTGGTGATCTCGCCGCCAATGTAGTTGGCACGCGGACCGCCGCCGAGCGTACCGGCGTTCCCATTCGAGGTGATGGTAAGCGGCGATCCGCCCCAGAAGCGAGTGATGCCGTTGATCTGCCAGCCGTTGGCCAGGCCCTTGGCGATGGCGTTGGACTTGGCGAAGTTCGGCAGTTCGTAGATGAAGTCGATGGTGACGATCTGCTTCCGGTCGAAGTTCAGCAAGCCGTATTCGCGCTTGCGGTCGAACGTGTAGGCCAGAGCATTGGTATCGCCTTCGTTCACGCCCTGAGCCTTGGCCCAGGTGTAGTTGAAATTGCCCGTGAAGCTCTTGGCAAAGCGGCGGCTAACGCGGGCCTGCAGCCCGTTGTAGTTCGACGTGGAGCCGAACTCGGTGAAGTTGACTCCGGCGTAGCCGAGGTAGGGGCGCAAGGCGTTCGAGACACCATTGACGGAGTTGAGCACGCCGGGTTGCAGCGTGGTGCCGAGCGGCAGTTGGTTGAGGTCGCGGCGGTACTGGAGATAGCGGCCGCGGTTGCCGATGTAGCTGAGGTCGAGAGAAGTCTTCTGGCCGAGTTCACGCTGCACCCCGAGGCTCCAGGAGTAGATGGTGGGAATCTGACCTTTGGAGTCGATGGCGACGATACCGACGGGGGAACGGCGCCCGCCGGCGATGAGGCCCTGGTTGATGTTGTCCACTTTGCCCGCGTAGACGGTGGGCTGAAAGGTGAGCGGCGGATTGCCGAGGCCGTCAAAGTTATTCGCATTCTGGCGAATTCGTTCGTAGAAGACGCCGCCACCACCACGGATGGATGTTTTGCCATCGCCGAAGGGATCGTAGGCGAAGCCGAAGCGCGGGCCGAAGTTGCCCCAGCGGTGTTCAACGCCGCCCAGCGGCAGGGCGCCCTTGCCCTCTTCGATCATGCCATTGAAGGGATTGCCGGAATTGGGAACGATGGTACCAATCGTCAGGCCGGGGCCCTGATCGATGCGCACAGCATCAGAAGCTTTGTAGGCGCGCGGATCGAAGTAGTTCTGCAGCAGGTTGCCGTAGGTATAGGTGGGTCCCATGTAGGCCCAGCGCATGCCGTATTCGAGAGTCAACTTGCGATTGACGCGCCAGGAGTCCTGTACATAGGCTTCAATGCCGAAGAAGCGGAAGGAGCCGTAAAAACGTCCATTCGACTGATTGGCCGAGGTGTAATTGCCGAGCAGCATGTTGGCGAAGGTGTTTCCGGTGGAGAGCGGGTTATCGGCCGAGTCGCCGAAGTTGAAGTTCATGGCATCGATCCAACTAGGCTGCTGGCCGTTGAGGTTCATGTTCCAGAAGCCGCCGAACTTTAGGGTGTGCTTCCCTAAGTTCCTGGTTACGTTGTCAGTGAAGGTAAATTGCTTCGCTTCCGAGAGCCAACCGGCGGCGAAGCCGGGATAGTTGCAACTGCCGACGCCGCAGTTGAAGCGGGGGAAGCGGCTACGGAGGTTCGCTTCGGGGAAGAACTCGGGGAAGGTGAAGCCCAGCGAAGTGCGATCGTAGAGCGCCTTGTTCGCGTCTTCCTGCACGTCGACCAACTGCGTTAGCCGGTTATAGCTGAAAATCGCCTCGTTGGTGGTGGAGGGCGAAATGACGTTCACCAGGTTGTAGCTCCAGGAACTGCCGGGTTTGCGACGGAACTGCGGAAACACGGGATAGGGGGTGGAAGCGAAAATGCCAAGGCCTTGCTCTTCGTGGTTGGCGTCATCGGCCCAACGGAAGAAGAAATTGGCGCGGTCGGAGATTGTATAGTCGAGGCGAAGCACCTTACCTTCCTTGTTGAACTGATAAGTGTCCTGGAAGAAGGACCGCACGGTCTCCGGCACGTTCGGCGTACCGGAGAGGCCGGCATAGTTCGCGCCGCCGATAACCTTCAGGAAGGCCGGAGCATTGCGCGACCATTCGCTACGAGGAACGATGTTACCGGGGTAGGGTGTGCCGCCGATGATGCGGCCGCCGGCTTCGCGCACGAGAGTGCCGGGCTGAAAGACCTGACCGATGCGGTAGCCGGTGTTGACACCGGCGGCAGTGATGATGTTGCCGGCGCGATAGAGGCGCGAGAGGTCACCAGCCAGAAGGTCCGGGTGGGGCAGGTCAACGAAGCTGCCGCCGCTGGGGCGGGTGGCCAGCGTCTTCTCGTAATTGAAGAAGAAGAAAAGCTTGGGCTCTTTGAGCGACGAAATCTTGGGCAGCGCCAGCGGGCCACCGAAGTTGGCGCCGAACTGGTTGAAGCGCAGCTTGGCGGTGGTGCCGGAACGGTCAAAAGGCTGGCGTGCGTCGAGGGCGTTGTTGCGCAGGAACTCGTAGAAGGTTCCGTGGTAGTTCTTGCCGCCGGACTTCGTGTTCACAGAGATCATGATGCCGGGGTTGCGGCCGAACTCGGCGTTGAAGGTGGACGTCTGCACTTTGAACTCGCCGACAGCGTCCAGCGAAACCTGCGTGTATTGGCCGTCGTTCGCGCCGACGTCGGTATTGATCGCGCCGTCTAGAAAGACGTTGTTGGCCGAGCCACGAAGACCGTTGACGTTGAAGGCGTCGGTGTTGTTGAACGCGAGGCGGAAGTCGGTGCGGTCGTTCGAGACGACGCCGGGCAGGGTGCGCATCAGCGACTGGAAGTCGCGGCCGTTCAGCGACAGATCGGTCACTTGTTTGTTGGTGAGCGTGAAGCTCTTGTTGGCAGTGGTGGTTTCGACCAGCGGCACTTCGGTTTCGACGGTCACCGAGTCAGTCGTGGAGCCGATCTCAAGCGTCAGGTTACCCAGATTCATGTTCTGGTTCTGATCGAGTTGAAGACCCGTACTGGTGCGTGTTTTGAAGCCCGACATCTGGATCTTCAGGTCATAGAGACCGGGGAGGATATTGGCGACCTGAAAACTTCCGTCGTTCCCCGTAGTTACTTCACGGGCAATGACGTTTTTAAGTTGGTCAGTCGCGGTGATTTTGGCGCCCTTGATTGCGGCACCGGAGGGGTCAACCAGAACACCTTGAATGGTGCTGGTTTGAGCGAAGGCGAGGATCGTACAAAATATCCAGCCCACCATAAGCTTACTTGGCATGGTGAGCAATTTATCACAAAGTGCGATATTGTGTCGGGATGATTCTTCAAGGTTTCTTAATTGTTTTGTTGAGTGTAACGGCTGGTTGGTGCCAGTTGAAGAAGACCGAAGTTACTCGGACAACCACTCCGGCGGAAGATGCGAAAGGCCTCAGCACAACGGTGCCGGACTCCGTGTCGGTGTCGGCGAAGATTGACCGCGTGGTGATCGTCCGCTTCAAGCATCAGGCCGATATTCTGGCCGGATTGGAGAAGCAGGTTCAGGAACAGAAGATCAAAAATGCGGTGATTCTGAATGGCGTCGGCAGTGTGATGAGCGCTCACTACCATGTGGTGAGCAATCGCAGCTTCCCGTCGAAGAACACGTACCTGGAGGACCCGACCGAGAGCGCCGACATCATCAATGTGAGCGGTTTTGTTTTGAAGGGCAAGATCCACGCACACTTCACGATGGCCGATCCGGACAAGGCCTTCGGCGGCCATCTGGAGCCCCGGACCAAGGCTTTCACCTTCGCCATCATCACCCTGGGGGTGCTGCCGGACGATGTGGACATGGGCCGGTTCGATGACAAGAACTGGCGCTAGCTTCTACTTCCGGACGTAGCCGATCGCCGCGCTGCGTTTGCCGCCTTCGCGATGAGCGGCTTCGGAGAGGGCGGGGACACCGGTAGCATCGATCCAGCGATTGTAGAAATTGAACAGGGCGCAGACGGTGACGGCGTAGTAGATCTGTTCGTCGTTGAATCCGGCGGCGTACAGCGGCTGCATGTCGTCAACCGTGATGTGGTGCGAGTCGTGGTTTACCTTGTCGATGAAACGAAAGAGTTCCTTCTCGGCCGGGGGCAGCGTAGAGGACTCGAGGTCTTCGCAGACGCCGCGGACGAGCGCTTCATCGTTTAACAATTCCGCCGCGACCGCGGCGTGCGAATTCGTTCAAAAAGGGCAGTGATTGCGCACCGAGGTGTAAGCGGCAATCAACTCACGAATTCCTGGCGAAAGGGGAGCCGGTTCACGCATGATTTCTTGCGTGAACCGGGCCAGATGCTCGGTCGCGGCGGGTTTAAAAGCGAAAAGGTGCCAGATCTGCGGATACTCCTTGCCGGCCGCCTTTAGGGTTTGGATCGCGTGCAGGTAAGGGCTGGGCTCGGTGTGAGCTTCGACATCGGGCAGAAACATGGGCTTCATGTCCATCTCTCGAAGTCTAGTGGCGACGAGCCGCCCTCGCAATAATCTGTTTCAGCTACGGGAAGTGATTCCGATTGCCTTTGGTCGGCCAGCTTGCCGGACTTCATCAAGCCAATTTCCCTCTGCAAGACCCTCCCGGCGGCCGACGCCGGGTAATGTCGGGTAATGTTGCCAAGATCAAGGACTTGGCGCCAGCGCGATCGACCGAAGGCCGGCTGACTCAATGCGATTGCCTTTAACCCGCACCATCGAAGACGTGAGCGGCCTTGAGAATGAGCAGCGGTTGGTTAGCAACAGCAGGCGAACCAGCTTGAGCCTTTGCTAGATCAGGCTGAATGCGGTGCCCGTATGACCCGTCCAGCACCCATCGCTTTAGATTGCTAGTTTCGACAGCGGGGATTCAAAGTGTGGCAGAATACGACTCGAAAAGCTCAACAGAAGGAGGTGTTTTCACAAAAGTAACTCATTGGAAACAAATGCGTTTACAAAAAAGTCTTGTCACTCTCCGGCGTCTTGTGCTAAAAATGTGAGCGTAGTCATCTCTTCTCGGAAGTTCGCGGCTGCTGAGCCTGCTGAAATCCGCATAAGAAATATTCCCAACTACGTTCGTTTGGAGGTATCCATGAACATTCGTCCGCTTTATGACCGTATTGTAGTGAAACGGCTTGACGATTCCACCGACAAAACCGCGAGTGGCATCTACATCCCGGATTCGGCCAAAGAAAAGCCCCAGAAGGGTGAAGTGGTAGCTGCCGGCAAGGGCAAGCGCCTGGAAGATGGCAAGGTTGCCGAACTCGACGTCAAAGTCGGCGACATCGTGCTCTTTGGCAAGTACTCGGGCAGCGAAGTGGCCAGCCTGGGCGACGACTTCCTGATCATGCGCGAGGACGAAGTCCTTGGCGTTTTCACTAAGTAACAGAATCTAGAGGAGATCAGAAAACATGCCTGCTAAACAGATTGTTTATTCCGAAGCCAGCCGCCAGGCGATCCTGCGCGGTGTGAATCAGTTGGCCGATGCCGTGAAGGTGACCCTCGGTCCGAAGGGCCGCAATGTGGTCCTCGAGAAAAAGTTCGGCGGCCCCACGATCACCAAAGACGGTGTGACGGTCGCGAAGGAAATCGAGCTGGCCAATCCGCTCGAGAACATGGGCGCCCAGATGGTGCGCGAAGTGGCTTCGAAGACTTCCGACGTGGCCGGTGACGGCACCACGACGGCGACGATTCTCGCCCAGGCCATCTTCCGCGAAGGCGTGAAGGCTGTTGCTGCCGGTGCGAACCCGATGGCCCTGAAGCGCGGTATCGAGAAGGCTGTGGAAGCCGCCGTGAAGGAAGTGGAAAAGCTTTCGGTGAAGGTGAAGGACGACGAGAAGATCGCTCAGGTCGGCACCATTTCTGCCAACGGCGACTCCACCATCGGCCACATCATCGCCGACGCGATGAAGAAGGTCGGCAAGGACGGCGTCATCACCGTTGAAGAAGCCAAGACCATGACCACCGAACTGCAGACCGTGGACGGCATGCAGTTTGACCGCGGCTACCTCTCGCCCTACTTCATCTCCGATCCGGACCGCATGGAGTGCGTGCTCGAAGAGCCCTTCATCCTCATCCACGAGAAGAAGATCTCGAACATGAAGGACCTGCTGCCCGTGCTCGAGCAGATTGCCCGCGCCGGCCGCCCGCTTCTCATCATTGCTGAGGAAGTGGAAGGTGAAGCGCTCGCCACTCTCGTCGTCAACAAGCTGCGCGGCACCCTCAACGTCTGCGCCGTGAAGGCCCCTGGCTTCGGTGATCGTCGCAAGGCGATGCTCGAGGACATCGGCATCCTCACCGGTGGCAAGGCGATCATGGAAGAGACCGGCATCAAGCTGGAAGGCGTTCGTCTCGAAGACCTGGGCAAAGCCAAGCGCGTCACGGTTGACAAAGACAACACCACCGTCATCGACGGCGCCGGCGATGCCAAGGGCATCGAAGGCCGCATCAAGCAGTTGCGCGCGCAGATCGACGAAACCACGTCGGACTACGATCGTGAGAAGCTGCAGGAACGCTTGGCCAAGCTGGCCGGCGGCGTCGCCGTCATCAAGGTCGGTGCCGCCACCGAAACCGAGATGAAGGAAAAGAAGGCTCGCGTCGAAGACGCCCTGCACGCCACCCGTGCGGCCGTGGAAGAAGGCATCGTCCCCGGCGGCGGTGTGGCTCTTCTTCGCGCCAGCAAGGTGCTCGAAACCCTGAAGGCCGAAGACAACGATGAGCAGACGGGTATCAACATCATCCGTCGCGCTTGCGAAGAGCCGGTTCGTCAGATCTCGGGCAACGCCGGTTACGAAGGTTCGATCATCGTCGAGAAGATCCGCCTCGAAACCAAGAACCCGAACTACGGCTTCAACGCTGCCACCGGCGCTTACGAAGACCTGGTGAAGGCCGGCGTCATCGATCCCGCCAAGGTCACCCGCACCGCTCTCCAGAACAGCTCCTCGATCAGCGCCCTGATGCTGACCACCGAGGCGATGATCTGCGAGATCCCCGAGAAGAAGGCTCCGGCCCCTCAGGGCGGCGGCCACGGTCCCGAAGGCATGGAGTACTAACCCACTCCTCGCCTCAAGCGAAACAAACCCGCCGGACGCCTTCGGGCTTCCGGCGGGTTTTGTCTTTTACGGCTCTCCAATCAACGGAGCCTCGCGCGCTTTTAGCGCACTTCCAGTTCGCGCGTCTCGCGGGCGGAACGGGCGAGGGTCACCTTCACGGCGTTGGGGGCGAGCCGGTCCACGGTATCCGGTTCATTCAGCTCCTGGCTGCCCAGAGCCAGCACGCGATAGTCGCCGGGGGCCAGTTCGGTGACAGAGTAGTGGCCCAGGGCGTCGGTGAAGGCGCTGCGAACCGTTTCATTCCGGGCGTTGAGGATCAGCACCTGGGCATTCGCCGCTGGCCGGTCCTGCGCTTTCACCAGCCCTGTCAATTCCGCGGTGCCCTTCTCCAACGCGATCGCCAAGACGTCGGCCGCTCCGGCCGACAGGTCCAAAGACTCCTTCGCATCCGTACTCCCCAACTGCACCGACTTGATGTAGTAGCCGGCCGGAAGCCCGTTCACCTGCATCCGGTAGACATCCTTTTCCAGGTTCATAAACACCATTCGCCCCTGCGCGTCAGTACGGCCGACCGTCCCCCCGAACATGGGACTGGTAGCAGAGACCATAGTCACGCTCATTGTCGTCAGGTTCGGAGCATCCTCAGCCGTCACTTGGGCATTCAGGGTGATGGCCGGCTCCAGGTTCAAAGACAAACCCGTAACCTCCCGCTCGCCAACCTCAAGGTTGAGCCGTCCGCTGCGCCGGTCCTGGTTGTTGAAGGCGTTGGCGATCAGGATGTAGGAGCCCGACGGAACGCTTTGGAAGTCGAAATCACCCTGCGCGTTTACGGGCGCCGAGTGCTGCATCATGCCCATTCGGGCACCGGCACTGCGGGGCACCAACTGCGCCATCACATTCATCATCCGGCCGGGTACGCGACGGTCGCCTTCGCCCACCGACGGCAGTCCCCCGATTTTGCCGCTTACGGAGACCACGCTGACTTTGCGCAAGGGGAGGTCCACGCCCTGCCTCGTCGACCCCGGAGTTACGTCAATCGGCTGGGCCGCGGACATCTCCGTTACGCCCGGAAAGTAGATGGTCGTGTAAGTCTGGCGCGTGCGGGCGCGGGGCATGGCGTAAGTTACCGGCTGCGCGGAGACAATGCAGCGGCCCGGCGTCAACCCGAAAAGCCGATATTCGCCGAGGTCATTGGTCAAAGAATTGCCGAGCGGCGACAGCATCCGCTGGCCATTGGCCTGCATCCACTTCAGGCACAGGACATTGACGCGCGCCATCGGTTCACCGTCCTCATCCAGCACCCGGCCGCTAATCACTCCATGCTGATTCAGCTTGATGGTGACGCCCTTCGTGGTTTCGCCCTTCCCCACGGCGACCTCATCAGTACGTCCCGTCACAGCCACGTAACCATTTCGCTCCGCGCGTGGGTAGTACGTTCCCGGCGCCACGGTGGCGCGAAAAACACCATTCGCGTCGGTAATGAACCCCGACTCCTGTGGCGGCATCATGCCCGGGTTCATCGCACGGTTGGCGGCCTGGGCGCGATTCGCTGCGGGACGCGGCATTAGCGTCACCGTAGCCTTGCGAATGGCTTCGCCCGTTACTGAGTCGACAACGCGACCTTCAATCGTGCCCGTCTCGGGCGGTGGCGCCTGAAAAGCACAGGCGGTAGCAACGAAGAGCAGCGAACTGAGGTGCCGCATATCCCTATTCTACGGACTGGCCGCCAGAACGTCGTAAACTATCGGGTAGATGTCCCAACCTTCCCGGCGGAAATTCGCGGCTTTGTTCACTGGTCCAGCGCTGTTGGCCGCTCAGGCACCCGCTCCGGCCGCCCCGGAAGACTTGGCCGCCCTCGCCATGAACCAGATCCAGGCCAACTCCAGCCGCCTTTCGCAGTTCAAGATCGACATCAGTGTGGAGCCGGCTTTCGCCTTTAAACCGTGACCGACGATATCTTCTTCGCGCCGATTACCGACCTCAACGCCCGGCTGCGGCGCAAAGAATTCTCGTGCCAGGAACTGACACGCGCCTATCTCGATCGCCTGGAGAAACTCGGCCCCCGCTATAACGCTGTCGCCCTGCTGATGAAGGAAGCGGCAATCGACAAAGCCAAGGAAGTGGACGGCGATTTGAAACGCGAACGCTTTCGCGGCATGCTCCAGGGTATCCCCTACGGAGCCAAGGACCTGCTCTCGGCCAAAGGCCAACCTACCGGATGGGGCGCGCGGCCTTACGCCGGCCAAGTCTTTGACCATGACGCCACCGTCATCAAGAAACTGGCTGGCTCCGGTGCCGTCCTGACGTCGAAACTGGCCATGGTGGAACTTGCGGGCGGCGGCGGTTACCGTTTCCCGGCCGCTTCCGTCTCCGGGCCCGGCCTCAATCCCTGGAGCCGCTCTCATTGGAGCGGCGGCTCCTCGTCGGGTTCCGGCTCGGCCGTCGCCGCCGGACTGGTGCCCTTCGCCCTGGGTTCCGAAACCAGCGGTTCGATTCTGACTCCCGCCGCATTCTGCGGCGTCACCGGACTCCGCCCCACCTACGGACTCGTCTCGCGCTACGGTGCCATGGCCCTCAGTTGGACATTGGACAAAGTCGGACCCCTTTGCCGTTCCGTCGAGGATTGCGGCTATGTCCTTCAGACCATCGCCGGCGGGGACAGTAAAGACCCAGGCTCGGCCGGCAAAAGCTTCTATTACGCCCCGCAATTTGCGCGTCCGTTGAATGAGATGACGGTGGCCTACGCACCAGTTGACTTCGATGGCTGGGCAGATCCCGCCGCCAAACCCGCATTCCAGACGGCGCTGGAAGTGATGCGCGGCCTCGGCGTGAAACTCGTGGAAGCCAAGATTCCAGACTTCCCTTACGGTGCCGTAATCGGGCCCGTCATCGGCGCCGAATCGGCTTCGATCTTCGAAGAACTCATCCGCGGCGGCAAAGTGGACGAACTCGCCGACAAAAAGCAGATTGCGGGCTTGAAGGCGTCGCTCGACATTCCGGCCACCGACTATCTCAAGGCCATGCGCATCCGCAGCCTGATCCGCCAAGCCTTCAACGAATTCTTCGCGCAGTACGACGCGATCCTGACGACCTCACGCACGGGGCCGGCCTCGCGAATCTCTGAGCCGCTCGATCGCGCCCCGAGCCGGTCGTCGCCCGCCGATCGCGGCTTCAGCGGCATCATCCCGGCCGGCAACCTCGCTGGCGTCCCAGCGTTATCCTTGCCCTGCGGCTTCGCCGGCGAACTGCCGGTCGCTCTGCAACTCGTCTCGCGGGCCTTCAACGAAAACCTGATTCTGGCCATCGGCAAGGCCTTTCAGGAGCGTACAGACTGGCACAAACGCCGGCCAAAGATCTAGCCGGGGGTGCTTTCGATGCGGCAGGAGCGGATGACGGCGCTCAAGGCGGAGACGTTCGACGTCCTGATCTTGGGCGGAGGCGTAAACGGAGCAGGCATTGCCCGCGACTTGGCATTGCGCGCCAAAACGGCGGGGCATCCGCTTAAGATCGCGCTCATCGATAAGCGGCACTTCTCTTCGGGTACCAGCGGTCGCAACTCGCAGTTGATTCATGGCGGCCTGCGCTACCTCAAGTACATGGAGTTTGGCTTGGTGCGCGAAGCCTTGCGCGAACGCTCCACCTTGCTGGAGATCGCCCCGCACCTGGTGGAGCCGCTAGCCTTCCTGATCCCGATGTACAGCCAGTTCGCCAAGTATTTCTACGGCACAGGCTTGTGGATGTACGACACCCTGGCCGGATCGCGCAACATCTCGCCACATCGCGGGATTGCGCTCGCGGAACTAGAGAAGCTGGAGCCCGGCTTGAACCGCCACGAACTCGTCTCCGCCGCCGTCTTCTGGGACGCTCGCGTCCATTCGGCCCGATTTGTCCTGGAGAATCTTTTCGAAGCCGAAGCGAATGGCGCCGTGCTGATGAACTACCTGGAGGCCGTGGGCTTCCAGCAGCAAAGAGACGAATGGACTGTCACCGTGCGCGACGCCCTTGACTGCTCTGAGTTCGAGATCCGCGCCCGCAAGCTCATCAACACCACCGGACCCTGGGCCGGCGAAGTCTGGCCGGAAGAGAACAAACTGCGGCTCGTGCGCGGATCGCACATCGTCCTGCCGCGGCTTAACCAGAGTGACAACGCCATTGCCTATTTCGAAGAGAACGGTCGCATCATCTTCTTCATCCCCTGGGGCAGCAAGAACGACCTGACGCTGGTCGGCACCACGGACGTCGACCACGATGGCTCACCGGACAGTGTCCACATCTCCGAGGAAGAGCAGCAGTACTTGCTGAAGATCGCCGCCGATATCTATCCCGAGGCGAAAGGCATGCAGCCGATCGCCACCTACAGCGCCCTGCGGCCCTTGGTGCAGACCGAAGGCTCCTCGGCCACTTCCACCAGCCGCGAGCACCGCATCTGGGCTTCCGCCGATGGCGTGGTGCATGTCGCCGGCGGCAAGTACACCACCTATCGCTCGATGAGCGAAGAAGCAGCCGACCTAGCCGCGCCGCCGGAACTGCGGGAAGTGCATCCGACGGCGAGCGTGCCGTTGAACGGGAACTCACGCGCCGCGATCGCCAAGCTCAAAGCTGAGCTGGATCCGGCCGTGGTGAAGGCCTACGGCGTGCGCGCTCCGCGGGTCCTGGAGCGGGTGAGACGGCTGGGGTCGCTCGAAAAGGCGCAGATCGAAGAGGCAGTGGAGTGCGAGTGGGTGGAGCGCCTGCCTGACTTGCTACAAGTCTCCACCTACTGGGGCTATGAACGCCCCTGGGACCCGGCGTCACTCCGGGAGTTGGCGGCCGAAATGGGCTCGCGTCTCGGCTGGAGCGAGGTCCGCATTGAGGAAGAAGTCACTCAAGCGGCTCCGGGTATTTAGGCTTCTTCCGCTTCGCCGGCTCCTCCATCACACGCACGCTCTTAATCTGGCCCACCTGCTCGCGCGCCAGAGCTTTCACTTCTTTTGTTTTCGTGAATCTTTTCTTAGCTTTAGCTGACTTCGCGGCCATTGGCGATTGACCTCCACTCATATGATTGTTACCATACTGATGCGGGGTGGAGCAGCCTGGTAGCTCGTTGGGCTCATAACCCAAAGGTCGCATGTTCAAATCATGCCCCCGCAACCAACTCCCAGTTGGTTTAGGAGCCAGTGGCACCGTTTCCTTTTCTCTTTAGTCACCTCTCACTTGGGTCCTGGTCTTTCCGCCGTTTCTCGGAAGCAGAGAGGTTGGACGTACCCTGCAAGAGATTCTCCTCCTCCTTCAATGGTTTTGCCTGTCGCGCCTGTTCTTCGATGACAACAGCATCGCTGTACAAGCCGGCTTCAGCTTTCGTCGACGCCAGATCGAGTTTCTCGTGCGTGGATTCGACAGGTGGCTGCGTTGGTGGCCGTACACTGCCGACATCTCTGGCTTCGCCATTGAGCATGGTGACCGGGACGCCTTTGGGGAAAACAATTTCGCGGGCTTCGTCGGGCATTGAGATGCCATGTTGCTGAAAGGCAAGCTTGATCAGCCGGATCACCGAGGACCGTACCTTCAACCAACTGTGTTCGCGGCCATTCAGCCAAAAGTAGACCCGAAGGTTGATTGTTGCCTTTCCCATACTGTCCGCTAACACCGAAGGCTCGGGGTCGTTGAGAACAGCCGGGTGATTCTCCAGCACCTTTCGGGCAAGCTCCTGGGCGTCGTTGATCGAATCTTCGTAGCCGATGCCGACGACAAAGTCCTCGCGCCGGTTGGAGTTGGTGGTGAAGTTACGGAGGTTACTCTTGTAGATGGTTGCGTTGGGGATTTGCACGAGGTTGCCATCGAGAGTCATGAGGATCGTCGTGCGCACGTTCAATTGCTGCACGTATCCCGTGACGCCGCTTACCTCGAGCAGATCGCCCGTCTCGAATGGCCGCTGCATGCTGAGGACGATGCTCGCCAGAAAGTTCTCGGTGATGTCACGGAAGGCGATGCCTACGGCCAAACCGATCAGGCCGGTGCCGCCAACCACGGTAAGGGCAAGTTGAGCTAGCCCAGACACCCTTAAGACTACGTAAGTGCCTAGCAGGAGGACGAGCCCGCCTGTGCCAACCGCAATTACATTGCGAAGGAGGTTCGCTCGAATTCTACTGCGAAGGAACACTCTCGTCCATCGTGTTGCCAACATGCCGGCGCCTGCCGATAGCACGAGTAGGGTGAGCCCGAATGCGAAAGCAGGAAGGGAGCGGATAACGTCGCGCCATAATGCCAAAAGTCCGGCCCGAGCGGGTCGGAAATCCCAAGCTGACGGCTCAGCCACCTGCATTCGATTGGCTACGGCGACCACATCCTGGGTGTTGCGCGCCAAGTCGCTGGCCCATTTCTTAAGCTCAGCTGACTCGACAAAACCCTGAAGAAAGACAACTCCTTCATTGACACGGACCTGTGGACCAGTGAACCAGCCGGTGGCCTCCAGGACACTCTGGAGTCGCTCGCGGATCTCTTCATCTCGCGCGACCGGGTTAACGTTCACCTTGCCGGGTGTCGCCGCGGGTTCTTCTGTCGCGGACACGGGTTGATCCGGCGGAGACTCGGTCTTCTCGGCGGGTTGCTGCGCCGGGACTCTTGCGAGCGTCAAGCTAAACGCAGCACCGAGCAAAACCAACCGCAGAAACCGTCGACAGCCGCACGCGAGGGGTCGACCAACGCAACCGCCACTATCGGCAGGGCGTCTCATAGTGGGTCGATCACAAGTTCAAGTCTGTCCATTCGGAGGTGTGGAGCGTGCGGTCAGCGCGGTTCGAAATTTGGCCACGCATGTCTAGCCCTTCGCAGAGCCGTCCCATGCCCGGGTCGGAGACTGCGAAATCAGGTACGGAAGACGAGGAAAGCGCCGACTGCCGATATGACAACGCGCATCTGGATCTGTGCAATGGCTCATGTGATCCCGGCAGTGGGCGGGCAGCCTGGGTTAATAGCGAAGCCTAGCGGTGGGTCCGGTTGGCTCAGCACCCGCGGGCATCGCGAGAAACTTCTGCCGGCAGAGGACGCTGCAAAAATAGAATGTTTTTCCAGCATGTTCGGCGTGGATGGCAGTTGTTTCGTCCACAGTCATTCCGCAGATCGGATCTTTCGTGGCAGGTTTCGGTTCGGTCATGGATAATGCTCCTTCTTCGAGTCTTTGGGTTGGCGGTTAGTGCGGACCTGACATTCACCGGGGTTCACTCAGGTTCCGCACGGAAGGTGTGGATGGGATCTCGGATTTTTGGCTCCAATACGGAGCCCGGCCGTAGGTAGCAAACAGGCGATTTTCATATTCGCGTGTAATCGGCGTCGTTTCGACGTATTTGGGCGCGTCTTGGATGGTTTCCCGTGAAAGGCCGACTCGGACTTTGGAGTCAGCCCAACTCACCTGTTCAATCCACGCGGGGGAGATCAGCACCTTCTTGCCCGGCAACCAGTTCCGCGTTGCAATCTCGAGGTAGCGGATGGCCCACGCCTCATCGTCCACGACATAGCCTTCCACGTGTCCGATCTCGCCATCGGACGCCTCAATGTGATACCCGGCGACGGCGTCGGAACTGCGAAGGTGCGAGTCCGCTTCCTCCTGCTGGGCACCGTCCGAAGCTCCTAATTGAGCGGCGCCTGATGAATGGTAGGCCGAGCTCCCCATAAGCGGAAATCCTTCGCCCAATAAGGCCCCACCCCAATACGGGGAATACCCGTAGTAGCCCACGTATGTGACCTCATACTGCCGGGAAACCGGTTTTTGCGTATCGACATCGGGACTGTTCTCCACCTGCTTCATCGTGAGCGCCACGTCCAGGCGCCTCGCCGGCCAGTCTGTCTGGAGAATGGACCTGGGCGAGACCAGCACTCTGCGGCCATTGAGCCAGCCGCCAGTATTCACCACAAGATATCGAATGGTCCACATTTGGTCGTCGAAGTAGAACTGGTCTACCGTTCCCAGTTCGCCATCGGTGGCCCGGATCACCAGGCCTTTCAAATAAGTCGCGTTAAATAGCACTTGTTGTCTCCTGTGCAGTTTTTGCATTCGAGATTTTCGTGGCAGAGGGCTTTCTTGCCGCGCTTGGCGACCTGCGCAGAGGTGTCATCTACCCACGAATATTCTCGGGCTCAACCGCAAACGACGGCAGCGTCTTCGAGCGCGCCTCTCATACGGCCGCCCATCAATTCGTACCGATTTCGTGGATCTTCCGGTTTGTTGGTAAACCTCGAGGGCGCTTGCAAAAGACCTTGCACGTGAGCAACCACTTCTTGGGTGCTGCCACCCGGGTTCCCCTGCGAAAGCCTCAGAAGGCGCCCGGCCTCGAAGCAAGTCGCAGGTGTCAGTGAAATTCATGAACCATTCACCGTTCATTTACCGAGTTTTGTGTTACATTTCGCGAAGCGCTGACAGGTAGTAGAAATGCGCCTGACCAACGAAAAGGATTTGTACACCATGCCAGTTGTCCCCGGGACTCAGGTCCAAATCAGCTTCTACACGTTTTCAACTCAGTATCCGCCGCTCTACTACGGGGCAAATGAAGGCACGTTGAACCTGGCGTCGGTGAACGCCGGAAACTCGCAAGGTCTGTATGTGGGCGGGGGCGGCGTGAACCTGGGCTTCGAAGGCGTGCTCACCGCCAGCCAGAAGCACGTGGATGACTATCAGACCCGGCATCAGCAGTTGGTGGCCAAGGCCGGCGTCGGCGGGACGGCGTCCACCTCATATCCCACCACTGACCCCTGCGCGTTCTCCTACGTGAACGCAAGCCAGGTGAGCCAAATTCCGGGCTGGTACGAAGGCGTCTGCTTCGTCGATGTCTTTGACCCGAAGCTTGCCCCGCACGGCAACGCGAAGAACATGGCGATGTTGTACGTGGCGCCGCCCTACGGCGACAACTACGCCAGCGACGCCGCCTTTCTGGCCGCGATCCAGGCGACGGCCGCCAATATCATCCAAGCCGTCGCCGAGTATAACGCCCTCGCCGTGGCGCAGAGTCTAGCCCTCGTCGGGGCTCTGCGCAACACCCTTTTCAGCTCCGCCATCTATAACCGCTACAACCGAACGGTCAACCCACCGACGTCCGTGCCGCACGCCGCCATCGCCGGCGCGATTCTGGCCGGCTTCGCCGCCGCACTCCGCAATCATCCCCAGTGCGGACTGAAGGAACTGCAGTTCCCCGTCGGTCCCGCGACAGACCCCTTGTTCGCCTCGCTGCAACAAGCCCTCTCGGGCGGGCTGCCGCCGGTGATGGTGCTGCCCAAAGTAGAACCAGCAGAAGAATCGGACGACCCCGACGCCGACGCCGGCGACGATGGCACCGAATTGACCGAGATGTCCTCGTCCGACGATCAGGGAGCTCCTCCCGCCCAGGTCGTCGTGGATAACGCTCCCATGACGCAGGCGGCGAGCGCCATCAATGCCGCCACCGATAGCCTGTTGCAGGTGTTGAATGGCCAGCCTGCGTTGCAGGGCAACGCGAACTACGGCGTCATTCCGCAGTTCAAGTCGGTTGGTTACGAACTGCCAGGAGACCCCTTCGGCGACGCGACGCACTATCAACCCATGTCGCCCGACATTTTGGCGCGGGTCAATGCACCCACCTTCAATGATCCGATACTCGACGCCAATGTAGTGCTGGAGTTCAAAAAGGCCGACAAGGCCTTCTCCAGCGCCTCAAAGAATTACGAGGCTGCGAAACACATCAAGAAGGACCTACCGGCTTTGCGCACGGCCCGAGATACGGCCAGGCAGCACGAGCAGGACGCGGACGCCGCGGCCACCGCCGCGGAGAATGCGGCCAAGGCTTCTGGATTTGAAGGCGATAAACAGCTCGCGAAGCGAGCCCGGGATGCGGCATACGACGCTACCGTGTTCTCCCGGGCTTTGGATACCGCCGTCAAGAAAGCCGAGAGCGCCCTGAACTGCTTTCAGGACGCGAACGGCAAGGTAATCTTGGGCCGCGTGATCGGGGCGGTGGTGGGGGGCACCCTGACCACTCTCGGTGGCGCGCTGCTGTGGGCCTTTGTCTTTGGAGGTGGCCGCAAGGTGCTGGGCAGTGGCGTGCTCCGGTTCGGGATCAAGCCCATCACCAAGGACGTGCCGGATACCCTGACCATGGTAGAGATTGACGTCCTCAAGGAAAATGGCGATCTGGTTCTCGTCGCAGCGGTCCATCTGCACGACGACCAGGGCCAGCAGGTGGATACCTTCGCTGGTTTTACGGCGAAGGACAACCACATCACGTACCAGGTGCCCACGCCAAAGGTCGCTTCGGCCTCGGTCAAGTACGTCCTGGAAGCCCAGGGTGCTCCGGGGATGGTCACCGACCCGGAACTGCTCACCATCAACTTCACGCCCGTGGCCGTCGACGTAATCGAGAAAGCGGGCCGCACCACGATGGTTTCTTTCGCCGTTCCCGCCGGGGTAACCTTGGTCGGCTCGCCCATGGAACTGGTGGGTTGGAATGTCGGGGCGAACGGGACCACGGTGCAGTACATGCCGGTCGGCCCCGAAGGGCCGACCCGAGAGATCACCTATCAGGTCACCAATGGAACGCAGGCGAAGCTGATTGCACTCTTCCCCGCGATTGATCTGAAGCCCGTCGACGGCTCGCGCTCGGCCGATACCGCAATCGATTTGCCAGCCGGTTCGGAACCCGTGAAACTCCTGGATGCCCAGAACGCGCAGCAGACTACCGTCGCGGTCGCCGAGGGCTCTTGGACCGTGGCCGGTAGCAAGATCACCTTCACCCCGAATCCGTCGCTCCCACCCGCAATGACGTCGTTGAGCGTAAGCTATGTCGTGGTGCGTGGCGACAAAGCGTCGACGCCTGGCACGGCGACCGTCAACTTCGCGGCGGTGGGCCCGGTGATCGCCACCAAGGACCTGACCTTCGTGACGGCGGACCGAACGAAGGCCTTCGTTTTCGCCGTCCAGGGCGCCACCTTAACGGTCACCACCCCGGCCGGAGACGGGACGTGGAGCTCAACCGACCCGGCGAAGGTGACCTTTCAACCGGCCACCACGCTGGCCCCGACCGAAGTTACCGTCAGCGCCGCGTACAAAACCGCGACGGAGCAAGGCACTCTGTCGCTGACCTACCTGCCGGTGCCGGCCCCGATCGCGCAAAGCGGCGTGGCCCGGATCCTGACGCAAACGATCAAGCCTACGTTGGTGGACGTGACGAAGGTCAACGCGATTCAGGCCAATTACGCAGTAAAGTTGTGGAACGGATCCGCCGCCGTGGATCGGGTGAACGTCACCGATGTGAACAATGTCGCCGCGGGCGCGGCGGAGTGGACGCTCAGCGGCAAATCGATCGTCTTTACGCCGCGGGCCAAACCGTTCAAAAACAACCAAGCCACGATGCAGTACGTGCTCTCTGCCGCCGACGGCACGGTGACGGCGCCCGCGACCGTGACGCTGACGTTGAGCGACGATCCGGTGGCCTACGATGCCACGTATGAGAACGTGCAGAGCGGGACCTTCGAGATCGACTTTCTGTCACGCTGCTTCATTGCCAGCCCGGCCCAGTTCGCCTTGGCTACCTTCACGGTTGTCCAGCCGTCCAGCGGGGTTACGGCAACGTTGATTTCGAACCCGGGGCCGAAGCTCCAGGTGGTGATCGACAGCGCGATTCGGGGAGGGGAGGTGAAGGTGGTGTACTCGGTGACGGACAGTCAGGGACGCCAGTCCAATACCGACGTGTTTACGATGATTTTGACGAGGCGGTTCATGCCGGCGGCGGCGGACTACCTGTTGTCCCAATCGGTGCTGAGCGGGCAGGCGGTGGGTGCCGACGTGCTCTCCGGCTGCTCCACCTTCTTTGGCACGGATCCGAAGAGCGTCCGCTTGACGGCGCTGAAGGACATCGGCCAAGGCAACCTGGCGGATCAGGCGCTGCTGGCGAAGGACGGCAAGAGCTTGCGCGTGCCCGGCGAAGGCACCTGGGTGGTGGGCGATCACGGCTTGATCGGCTTCACCGCAGAGCCCCATCTCAGCTTACCGCCCACTCCGGTCGCCTTCCGGTTCGCCGACGTGAAGGGCAATCTTTCCAACGAAGCCACGGTGGTGATCGACCCCGGCATGGCCGCGTTGACTGCGTTCCCCGCCAACCTGGCGGCGATGGACGACGCCACCTTTTGGAAGAACTTCCAGTTGCACGTCAGCCGCGCCCAGCCCCCGTTGGCCGACGAAGTGTTCCTCACGGCGACGTCGACGCTGGCAGGGGCTGTGCTCGCCGGGAAAGGGGCGAAGGGCGGGGTGGGGCTGAATCCGGTAGCGCCAGCGGACTTCGAGAAAACCCTGCAAGCCTGGATCGACGGCGGACAGGGCTGGGACGACCCGGTGGGCACCGCCCAGCCAACGGGCCTGGTGGCGCTGTGCGCCGCGCTGGTGGATCCGCTCACCGCGAACAGCAAACTGGCGCTGCGGGGCCGGTACTGGCGGCTCGAGTTGATGGCGCGCATGGTCGCCGCTACGCTTGACGACTCAAACTAAGGAGCCCGGACATGGACGGCAAACGACTCGGCGATTCGGCTTTCAGCACTGCGATGATGGTGGCTTTCGCCATCCCCGGCGGTGCGCCCGTTGGGGCGGCCATTGCGCTGTTCCAGTTTCTATTCGACCTGATCTTCCCACCTCCGCCGCCGCCCCCGGCGCCGCCGCCTCCGCAGCTCACCCAGGCTGAACTGGCCGCCGCGCTAGCGGAACTCAAGTCGGACATTATCGACGCGATCTGGCAAAGCAATGCCGACCACGTCACCAGCCGGATTCTGGCGCTTAATCAGGGCTTCCACGAAGTTTGGGCCAACATGAAGAAGCTCCAAATGGATGGCCAACGATATACGGTAATGGCCCCCGATGACACGACCCGGGACTGGATTGCGAGTACCAAGCTCTACTTCAACGTGGACGCCGCGAACGGCGTGCTGACGGAGGTGAGAGGGTATCGCAACGATATCCAGAACAGTTCGCTGAACGACGGGTCTCTGACGCCTACGCAATTGGCCGAACATCGCACCCGCACCACGGGACTCTACTGTTTGGTCAGCAGCCTGGCGATCAGCTACCTGAAGGCGGCCGTCGTCTGGCAGTGGGGCCTGGAGTTGCTGGAAGCCTGGCAGTATCAGGAGTATCAGAAGAAGGTGGACCACTGGAACCAGCAGAACGCCGCCTATCATGCCAAGAATCCGCTCAGCGCCCTGCAGGCGCAGTATCCGGGTTTGAACCTGGACCCCGGCTATGCGCCGCCCGAGTGGAACAAATGGGTGAACGTTCCCGGCTGCCCGGTGCCCACGCTGATCCAGGAAGTGCAGGGCCTGCTGGACTATTGCGTGCTGATTCCGGACCCGAACGGGGGACCTGGTCGGCCCGGCTTGTACGCCGAGATGAGGGCGCATTGGGATGAATACGAAACGCTGGTGATGAGCCATCCGGGGGCGTTTGAGCTCTATCCCCGGCTGTGGCACACGGACACGCGAGTGATCAATCCACCCGGCAGGATGGCGTCTTACCCCGACTACACCGGCGTCCCGCCTCAGCGGGAGGCGATCATCGAGGGTCAGAAGCTGGCCTCGGCGGCCGAAATACTGCTGGAGAAGTACGGCCTTACCCACGTAACCGAGAAGGACGTCAACCAGTTCAACGACACCATCGGCGCCTGGCGTAGCGCGGCCGCCAGCGTGAACTTCACTGTCCACACCGTGGCCGCGGGAGATACCCTGCTCGGCCTGGCATACCAGGATCAGACCCTGGCCGCGCAGTTGTTCGCGCTGAACCAGCCGCCGCTCACCAGCCCCGGTGCCTTGGCGGTTGGGACCCAATTGAAGATCTATGCCAAGGATGCCCTGCCGTGGGCGCCGCTCACCGTGGCACCACTCAACGTGGCGACGCCCGCTCCGGGGGCCTAAGGAACAGAGTATGGCTATACCCACTACAGGAAACATTACGCCAGTGGCGCTGATCGGCGGAGTGTTCGCGCACGGACTCGCCCAGGCCTCCCAGATGGGAGATTACGACGACGGTACCATCTTCAATCCGTTCGACTTGTTCGACAGTGCCGATGTCCGTCAGGACGCGCGATACGCCGTCGTGATTCTCAATAGTATGTCCACGCCGCTTCGTCTCGTGGACTCCTATGCGGGCACCGCGCCGGTCCCCGTTCAGACGGGCAACCCGCAAATGCAGAACAGTTACCGCTCCTACGTCACCGGCGATCAGGCGAACTATCCCGCGGTGAACGACCGGGGAAACCAGGTGGTGAGGCCCCATGAGATTCCCGGCGCGCGGCCCTTTCCGAACTCTCAAATGCACCTGCGCCCCGAGGGCGGTCCAAAGTTGATCGGAGGCGTGGGCCTCTACACGTTCACGCCCAGTGTTCAAAAAGGGGTGTTTATCGTTCCGTGGACCCCCAATATGGGTGTGATCGATGGTGGCGCCCATATCCGTCGCGCGCTCAGCTTTTCGACTTCCGCCGATGGGTCCGGACCGCTGGTCGCCGTGGCCTTCCGCACCAAAGCGCATCTCACTTCGGTGCAACCGTATGGGAACCGTTGGACCTGCGCCTCGATGCATTCAACGGTAACTACGGATCTGAAGGCCAACTACGGGGACCTGAGAACCTTTTACGAGCAGACCATGCTCACCGACAGCGGCTTCGACGAAGGTCCGGATCCGAGTGGAAAATCGTACGAGGTTTCTCCAGCAGGCATCACGATTTGGGCGGCTTTCGCCAAAACGCCGTCGCAAAGAGGGGACGACTACAAAGCCCTCACGGTCTGGGTCCGCGATATCGCCTCCACTCTAGGGTAAGTTCAGTGTGCTCCATCGCCGGCCGGAGAGGAACCGAGCCGGCCACGCTTGCGACTACGCCTTTTTCACAGCTCGGCTCGGCGGAGCCGCAGCGCATTGCCAATCACTGAAACTGAGCTAAAGGTCATTGCGGCACTGGCGATCATTGGGCTCAAGAGAATCCCAAAGAAAGGATACAGAATTCCCGCCGCTACCGGCACGCCGAGGCAATTGTAAATGAAAGCGAAAAACAGGTTTTGCCGAATGTTTCTCATGGTTGCTTCGCTCAGGTTCCTCGCGCGGACAATTCCTCGCAGATCGCCTTTGAGGAGAGTGACTCCTGCGCTCTCCATCGCGATATCCGTGCCTGTGCCCATCGCAATTCCAACATCGGCCTGAGCCAGGCCAGGAGCATCGTTCACTCCGTCGCCCGCCATCGCGACCTTATGCCCGCCGGCCTGCAGTTCCTTGACGATGCTTGCTTTCTGATCCGGCAGGACTTCCGCATGCACTTCCTCAATCCCAAGCTGCCGGGCAACGGCCTCGGCCGTCTTTCGGCTGTCCCCCGTCAACATGGCTACGTGAATTCCGGCCTTTCGCAGGGCCGCGAGCGCTTCGGACGCCGTTGCCTTAATTGGGTCGGCGACGCAAAGTAGCCCTGCCGCTTTACCGTCGATCGCGACCAGCATCACCGTCTGCCCCTCTTCTCTCAGATCGTCCGCGCGCATGTCGAGATCGCTGTGACCGATGTCTGACGAATCCAACAGAGCGGCGTTGCCGATCAGGATGGCTTTGCCGTTCAGCGTGCCGCTGATGCCTTTTCCGGTGATCGAAGCGAAGCCTTCTACATCCGATGGCTTGATGCCCTTTTCTTCTGCGCCCCGCAGGATCGCTTGGGCTAGTGGATGCTCGCTTCCCCTTTCTAGGCTTGCGGCAGCGTGCAGCAGTTCCGTCTCATCTTGATCTGCCGCGGCGATCACCGCGACCAGCTTCGGTTTTCCTTCCGTGAGCGTTCCCGTTTTGTCGACAACGAGACGGTCCACCTTTTCAAGAGCCTCAAGTGCCTCCGCCTTTCGAATGAGAACGCCGGCTTGCGCCCCTCGCCCGGTACCAACCATGATCGACATGGGCGTCGCCAAGCCAAGCGCGCACGGGCAGGCGATGATGAGCACTGCGACGGCATTGATCAGACCATGCGCCATCCTGGGCTCCGGCCCAAGGAAACCCCAGCCGAGAAAAGTCGCGATCGACACCAGCAGAACGGCCGGAACAAACCAACTTGAGACCTGATCGGCCAAGCGCTGTATCGGTGCTCGGGTTCGTTGCGCCTCACTGACCATCCGAACAATCTGCGACAGAATTGTGTCCGCTCCAACCCGTTCGGCACGCATCACAAAGCCGCCAGTGCCATTCACGGTTCCACCGGTCACCTTCGCGCCGGTCTCCTTCTCCACTGGAATCGGTTCGCCCGTGATCATTGATTCGTCAACGGCGCTCCTACCTTCCAGCACCGTTCCATCAACCGGAATTTTTTCGCCGGGACGCACGCGCAGGCGGTCGCCGATCGCTACCTTTTCGAGCGAAACATCCTCTTCACTGCCCCCAGCCCGTAGCAGCCGCGCCGTCGTGGGCGACATCCCAAGCAGACCCTTGATCGCGCTCGATGTCTGGCTACGCGCCCGCAATTCCAGAACTTGACCCAGCAGCACCAGGGTGATAATCACCGCGGCCGGTTCGAAGTAAACGGGCACGACACCGTGAGAATAAAACGACTCAGGTATCGCCGCAGGAAACATGATCGCGATCAGACTATAGCCGAACGCAGCGCCGGTACCGATCGCGATCAGCGTGAACATGTTCAAACTGCGATTCCGAATCGACGCCCAGCCTCGTTCAAAGAAAGGCCACCCGGCCCAGATCACCACTGGGACAGACATTGCAAACTGTATCCAGGGCACCAGGGTCGCTCCCAGAAGATTTTGCAGTGGCATTGACGGGAAGAATTCCGAAACCATAAACGCGAGAAGCGGAGCAGTGAACGCGAGGCTCACCCAGAATCGCCGCGTCATGTCGATCAGTTCGTGATTCACCTCCTCCCCCGTTATCTCGGTCGGTTCAAGCGCCATACCGCAAATAGGGCAGGCTCCTGGTTCACTCCGCACGATCTCGGGATGCATCGGGCACGTGTACTCAGTGCGAGTCTGAGGGGGAGCGTAGATCGCCGGCTCCAGTGCCATGCCACACTTCGGGCAACTGCCTGGCCCACGCTGGTGGATTTCGGGGTCCATCGGACAGATGTACTCGACCTGATCCGAACCGGGAGCCATGGGTTCAGATGCTTTTGCGTCGCCTAAGAACTTCGTTGGCTCTGCCTTAAATTTTTTCAGGCAGGAAGGATTGCAGAAGTAGTAAGTCCTGCCGTCGTGCTGATGAGATCCGGCGGCAGAAGCCGGCTCAACCTTCATGCCGCAAACGGGATCAATCTGTTCGGGTTCCGCACCTGATGTCGCGACCGGTAAATTCTCAACTTGCATGAACGCTTCCTCTTACTTACGTTCCGGCGTATTAAACCGGGTTAGCGTTAAGTTTCTTTGGCAACCGGGAGAGCAGAAGTAGTAGGTCTTGCCCTTATACTCACTCTCACCAGCCGCCTTGCTCCCAGCCGAAGGGGGGATCAGCGCGAGTGCTTATAGATCAGGTCGAGCAACTCGTCGTATATGGCTCGCGCCTCTTCCGGCGTGCCTTTCGAGATTGCCTGGGAGGCGCAGTGGTTCAGGTGATTGCGCATCAGCGCCCGGCCCACGGTCCGGAGCGCCTCTTGCACCGCGGAAATCTGAATCATGATGTCGGCACAGTACCGGTCCTCCTCAACCATCTTTTGAATACCGCGAACCTGACCTTCGATCCGGCGCAAACGTTTCAAATTTGACGCTTTGATTTCAGAGTCGACGCCAGCCGCGTTACGCTCTGCGGTCCCGTTTAAACCGCAGCCACAAACTGCTACATCCTCATTTGTCTTCACGATTCGTCATGATACCCCTACCCGGTATCCTAATACCCCCAGGGGTATTGTCAAGCCGAACATGCTCATGCCGGAAATTTTCCGCGCAGGACTGTCGAGAATCCCCGGCCCGAAACGACGTTATCGTGTGGAATGCAAATGCTGAACGGGAGGTAGGGGTGTGATGGCCGAGAACAGGTCAGGACGAGTCGGTCCCGGCGAGGCCCTGGGCGTCTTTTTGCGCGATTTGAAGTATGCCCGCCGCTCGCTCGCCGGAGCAAAGGGCCTCACACTTGCCGTGGTGCTCACGCTCGCGCTCGGCATCGGCGCCAACGCCGCAATCTTCACCCTGGTCCGCGGCGTCCTACTGCGTCCGCTGGTGAATCGCGGCGAAGACCGGTTAATCTACATCCGCCAGAGCGCCAACGGCATGGGCACGGACAACGCCGCTTTCTCGGTCCCGGAGATCCTGGACCTCAAGCAGCGGACCAAATCTTTCGAGGCAATCGGCGATTTCTCCACCGTCGGCTTCACCCTCAACGGACTGGGTGAACCGCGCGAAGTGCGCGCCGGCGTGGTCGGCGGCACCTACTTCCAGGTAATGGGCTTGCGCCCCGTGCTGGGACGCCTCATCGAGACCCGCGACGATGGCCCCAACGCGGACGGCGTCGTCGTACTCACACATCAATTCTGGACCACGGCCTTGAACCGCGACCCCACCGTACTCGGCAAAGTGGTCAGGCTCGGGTCGTTCGGATCACGCACCGCCACCATCGTCGGCGTCCTTGAACCGTGTGTCGCCTATCCGTCGGAAACCGAGCTCATCGCCAACCTCGTCACCAGTCCGCACCATATGTCGGCGACCATGGTCACCGGCCGCGTCCATCGCATGACCGAACTCTTTGGACGTCTCGCCCCCGGTGCCACGCTGGAACAGGCGAAAGCCGAGCTCAAAGTAGCACACCGCGCCATCATGAAGGAACATCCCGAGGCGTATCCCGTTAAGGCGGACTTCCGCCTTGACGCCAAACTCCTGCGCGACGAGGTCACGGCCAAAGCGCGGACCGTCCTCTGGGTGCTGCTGGCCGCCTCCGGCCTGGTCTTCCTCATCGCCTGTTCCAACGCCGCCAACCTGATTCTGGCGCGCACAATTCGCCGCGAAGGCGAGCTAGCCGTCCGCGCCGCCCTCGGTGCCTCGAACCGCGCGCTGCGGAGCGTTCTTCTCGCCGAGAGCCTTCTGCTCTGCGGTGCCGGCGCTGCGCTCGGCGTCGCAATTGCCGGGCCGATGGTGTCGATGCTGGCGCGCTACGCCTCGCGCTTCTCCGTCCGCGCCGTGGACCTGACGGTGGATTCCACCGTCCTGTGGGTCGGCGCCGGGCTGGCATTGGCCGCCTCCGCCCTCCTCGCGTTTGCGCCGCGCCTTCCCTCCGGCGATCGTCCCAACGGGCTCAGCCTTACCTCCGGGAGTGCTCGCACCACCGGCAGAGCGTCGCGCCGCCTGCAAGCCTTCGCCGTCACCCAGATTGCCGCATCCTTCATCCTCTTGGCCGGCGCGGCGATGCTGGTGAAGACGCTGCTCGCCCTTCAGGCCATTGACCCCGGCATCGACACCCGCCGCGTCCTCGCCATCAACGTCCCCGTCATCTCGCATGGACGCACCGACGAGCAGGTCGTGAACTTCTACAAGGAGGCTATGCGCCGCGTCCGCGAGTTGCCCGGGGTGGACGGCGTCGCGCTCGGCACCCTCACGCCTTGGCGCGAAGGCGGCTCCTTCGGCCCCGGCCTGCAGTTCACCGCCGAAGGCTACGCTCGCGGCACCGCTGAAGAAGATCCGCGCGGCCACTTCCGCATCGTCTCGCCCGGCTTCTTCGCCGCCCTCGGCGTACCGCTCGTCGCCGGCCGCGACTTCAACGAACTCGACCGCAAGGGCAGCGAGCCGGTGGCCATCATCAGCCGCACCGTCGCCCAGCGAATGTTCCCCAACCAGGACGCGCTCAACCGGCACGTCCGCTGGACCGATCCCGTTATCCAGTTCATTGATATGAAGCCCGCACCGATGCGGGTCATCGGCGTCGCCGCGGATCTCGACGACGAGCACCTCGTTCCCGGCCCGACTCTCACCGTCTACACTCCCTTCGGCCAGGGACCGCTCTTCGCCGGCCGCCTCTTCGTCCATGTCCGCTCGGATCCCTACGCCCTCGTCAGCCCGATCTCGCGGACCATCCGCAATCTCTCCGCCGACCAGCCCGTCGAACGCGCCGCAACGCTCGAAGATGTTCGCGCCGAAGTCCTAACGCCGGACCGCTTGAACGCCCTCGTCTTCGGTGTCTTCGCCTTCGTGGCCCTGGCCATCGCCCTCGTCGGCGTCGCCGGCGTCCTGGCCTTTTCCGTTAGCGCGCGGACCCGTGAATTCGGTATTCGCCTCGCCATCGGATCGCCACCCCGGGCACTACTCGGGCGGGTGATCCTGGAAGGCCTCGTGCTCACCAGCCTGGGGATCGGCGCGGGCTTACTGGGCGGATTCGGCCTCCAGCGCCTGGCTGGCAGCTATTTCGAGCAGGTTCAAGCACCCGCCGCCTGGGTCGTGGCCGGGGCCGCCGCCGTCCTCCTCGCCGCCGCCGTCGC
>JALHNI010000063.1:28261-36469 GCA_022843605.1 Bryobacter sp. | reverse complement strand
AGTGGGAGCCCGTATGGAAGCTCTACGCTGTGGCGATTGTCGTGTTCTTTGGCGGCTATGCGTGGTTTGCGCGGTCACGCAAAACGTTCGCGGACAGCCTGTAGAAGGGTCTTCGCTTGAGCTTCGCTAGGACGGCGAGGCAGATGTTCGTCATACGCATCCGTTCCAGGTTGGTATCCGGAAGAATCGATGGGAGTTGGGAGGAATTCCTTTATTCGATGAGCAGCCGGATAGAAATTTTGGATTTGACCCCACTGGCCGCGCCTCAATACGCTAGGTTATGGCAGCCTTTGTAATGGAACCTCCAATTCAACAAATCGCGATTTTACATCGCATTAGCAGCATCGTTGCGTCAGACCTCAGCCTCGATGAGATGCTGGGCGAGATTGTTGGTCTCACCGTTCAAACGACAGAGTGTGATGCCTGCCTGGTGTACCTTGTCGAAACGGGTTCGGGCGAAATCGTATTGCGCGCGTCAAATGTTCCCCATGCGGCCGACCTCAACATTTTGAGCATGAAGATTGGTGAAGGTGTGACGGGCTGGGTGGCGGAACACAAGTCAGTGGTGGCGTTGTCGGAAAACGCCGCGGCCGACAAGCGATTCAAGCGGTTCCCTGGTTTGATTGAAGACACGTACGAAGCGTTCTTGTCGATTCCGTTGATCTCGGAAGGCGATCTAATCGGCGTCGTCAACGTGCACCACCGCAGCCGGCGCGATCACAGCGCGGAAGAAGTGGCGCTGCTGACCTTTATCGGCGAACAGATGGGCGGCGCAATTGCACGCTCCATGCTGAAGGAAGAGAATCTGCGTTTGCATGAAGAGGCGCTCGACATGAAGCGCCAACTCGAAACGCGCAAAGTCGTTGAGCGGGCAAAGGGTATCCTGCAGTATCGCTACGGGCTGACCGAGGAAGAGGCGTACTTGCGCCTGCGCAATGAGAGCCGCCGTCTGCGCCGTCCCATGAAGGATCTGGCCGAGGCCATCATTTTGGCGGAAGACTTGAACCGCAAGTCGGACGAAGTCGCCACCAGCTAAGGCATGCTCGGGGGACAGTGCGGAGGCCTGTCCCTTACTCCACCCGAAAGTCCCAAATTTGTAAGTTCATTTTGCCTTCGGTGTATTGCACCATCGCATACTCGCCGGGCTCCAGATCCGCGGTTGGCCACATCTTGAAGAGCCGGTCAGCGAGTTGTTGCCGAAAACACTCAATCACGATCGGCTCTTCTACCTTCTCGTTCACCACAGCGGCAATCGTCACTTTTTCGACAATGCGCGTATTTTTGCCAGGCGTAAGTTTGAAGAGGTTGAATGACTCGTCGTCGGACAGACGGAAGTAGATTTCCGGCCGCCGGTCTTTGATGACAAAGGCCGAATGCTCGCCATCAATCTCAACTGTAGCTTTGCCATTGATGAGCGGAATTGGGCTCATTACCTTGAGGATGGACCGGCGACGGTTGGTGACAAACTTGGATTCGGCTAACTTGAGCGCCTTCATCTCCTGGCCGACCTCGAAGTAAACGCCGGGGTCCGCGGGAATGCGAGCCAAGCGGGCGCGCTCTTCGCGCTCCACCTTGTCTTCGGCCGCCATCAGCTTTTCTTCCTCGGCGCGGGTGGCGGCTTTCTTGGTGATTTCACCCTCGGTACGGGCGAAGTCAACGAGTTCCTTCGGAAGTTCCTCCCAGTCCTGGCGTTCGGTGGAGTAATAGCGAACCCGATCGCCGTTCACGGAGTATTCCTTCACCACCTGATGTGTGCCGTCTTTCAGATATAGCTTCAGCTGTTGCGCCGAGAGAGAGACAGCCAGCAGGAGAACAAAGAGGCGCCGCATACTGACCTTAGTTTGCCAGAATGGAGGCGCGTCCGGCGGCAGCACCGCGAATTTCGTCCAGCATGTCACGGGAGGTAAGTTCGACCTCCAGATCCCGCAGTAGCCTCTCGAGTTGCTTCAGCTGGCCACGGTATGCGGGAAACTCGATCAGCGTGAGCCGCTGATGGGTGAGTTGGGGGTTAATGGGAAAGTCGGCCAAGGCCAGAGCCTCCAGCGCGCTTTCGAGTAAGCGGGGCTCAACCGCAAGCCTCACACTCACCAATTGGCCGAGACCGGCCGAATCACTATCCAGACCCCGCCGCAGGGTCTCCGTATCGTTGGTCCTCATCGACCATCCCTTTCCGGCGACTGGCGCCGACCAACAAAAAACCCGGTAGCACTCTCTCGCGAGGCTCCGGGTGATCGGATGATCTTGGCGCTCGCCTTTAGCACTTTTTAACGTGGGTACAAGTAGCAGAAGGCCGGTAGAAGACCGCTTTCTAAATCAATCCACGAACAATTAGAGAGTACTCGAAAGTAAGTGCTCTCGCAAGAAAAATGTTTAGCGTATTTGTTTAAGAGTATCGCCGAGGATCTTCTTGAACTTGTCCTGTTGCTCAACGGTAAGAATCTTCAGGATGCGCTCACGGCAGCCGCCACGCGTCTCTTCCATCTGCGCCTGCAGGCTCTGCATGTACATCGTGAAGTCGTCCAAAACGATTTCGACCTGCTCGGCCTGTTGGGGAGTGAGGTTGAGTTCAGTCTTAAATCGCTGAAAAAGAACGACCTTGTCGTTCGGGCGCCAACTGGCAGCGCCGCGTGAAACCACATCCCGCAAACCGAACTTCACGACGACGCCGCCAAAGGCAGAGCCCATCAAAAAGACGGTAAAGAGAGTGATGAGAACCCGTGGGTTCTGCCAGGAGTTGCGATCTGGGTGCGGAATCATGATAAAGCCTCGAACTTACTGATCTAACGTGGTGAGCTGAACCAAGACAGCACCGCGGTTTTCTTCATTGCCAACCCGATGGTCCACCAACATGGCTTTCGGGGTAGTCTCCGTCGAAAAGAAAGCTTCAGGCGCGGCCGCAACAACTTCCGGTTCCGGGCCAGCCGGCCATAAGATGGCGGCCGACATGACCGCGAACAGCGCAAGCGAGGCAAAAACGAGCTTTCGGCCAAAGGGCTGCAGGAAGATATCCCAAACCGAGGGCTTTTCCTGAGACTCAATCTGATTCAGAACACGGGCGTAGAAACCGGGCGAAAGCTCTAGGGTCGCGACTTCGTCAGCCTCAACACGAAGAGTTCGCACCAGACGAGAGGCTTCCGAGAAGAGCGCCAAGCTCTCCCGGCAGTCCGCACATTCACCCAGGTGGGCGTGGAAGGCGGCGCTGAGTGGCTTCGCCACCAAATAACTTTCGAGTTCGTTCTCGATGATGGTATGCATCTTTTACAGCTCCCCAAGTCTTTCAACGCCAACTAGGTATCGGCTGAGATCGACCAGGACCCCATGAATTACCCTACATTCTAGGCCTTTTTGCGGGCTAGACAAGTAAACTCTACCGGAGAATATCGTTAAGACTTTTCCATGCGGCATAATCTATTCCGCCCCCGCCGCGGCTAGCCCTGTGGTACCAGTACCACCACGCTTCAGTAGGCGGCCAGCAGCCTTCACCAATTTTTGGCGAGCCCGAAAGAGCTTCACCTTGATAGTGTTCTCGTTCATCCCGGTCATCTCAGCGAGTTCCTCAACGGAATGGCCTTCCACTTCTTTCAGCAGAATCAGGTTGCGATCTTCCTCGCTCACCTTCTCCAACAATTTCATGACGAGGTCGCGCTGCGAGAGGCGCTCATCGATCAGAACTTCCGAATCCGTAGACGCCTCGGAGTTCGAGATGCGCTGTGACTCTTCCTCGCTGAAATCGCTCTCGTAGACGAGCTTGCGGACCTTCTTTTTGCGCAGATAGTCGTAGCACTCGTTGACCGTAATCTTGTAGATCCACGTAAGGAGCGAACTGCGGAAGTCGAAGTTCGGCAGCGAGAAGTAGACCTTGGCGAAGACCTGCTGGGCAATATCCTCGGCGTCATTACGATTCCGGAGGATGCCGTAAATGATCGAGAAAACTTTCGCCTGAAAGCGTTCGACGATATCGCGGAACGCCATCTGGTCGCCGGCTTGGGCACGGCGAACGAGCAGGGCCTCTTCGTTTTGGCGTTGTTCCACGGGATTAATAAGGACAGCGTCGCCGGTGGCCAGACCACCGGCAACGGGGAACTGGAGGGCATCGGCGCCGTAAGTGCTCATCATACACTGAGTCCGACGTAGGGGGCCATGAGCGGGTTTCGCTCAGTTGTGGAAAGTTCCGCACCCGCAAATGGGGTGAACGGCCCCACGAAGAGAAAAAGGCCGCCCCTCACCGGGCGGCCTTTTCACATTAACTGTCTTGTTTACTGAAATTTAGAGCGGAATCGTCCTAGACGATCACTGCGGGATTCGAGAGGGTGCCAATCTGCGGGACCGAGATTTCACAAACGTCACCAGGTTGGAGCGCAACCTCTTCGGTAACGATAATGCCGGTACCGGTGAGGAGAACCGAGCCGCTGGGCACATTGTTGGAGCGGAACAGGTACTCCACCAGGGTTTCGATCTTACGGCCGAGCTTGCTGGTGTTCGTAGAACCCTGGAACGTCACCTTATCGCCGCGGCGAATGGTGCAGGTCATGTCGAGAGAATAAGGATCCTTAATCTCGTCGGGGGTCACCCACACCGGGCCGAGCGAACAGCAACCGGTGAAGGTTTTCGATTGCGGCAGGTAGAGGGGATTCTCGCGCTCGATATCCCATGCCGAGACGTCGTTGGCCAGCGAGTAGCCGTAGACCTTGCCCTTGGCCCCCAAAAGAACCGCCAGTTCGGGCTCAGGAGCGGTGAACTTGGAGTCCACTCGGATGCCGATCGGGCGATTGGGGCCAACGCAGACGCGGGCTGTGCCCTTAAAGAAGACTTCCGGCCGGTGCTCCGGCTGGTAGACGTAGTGGTAGAAGCCTTCGCGCACGTCGTGCTCGCCGTCACGGAAGGCGGCGCTCATCTCGTAGGTGCAGCCGCAAGCCCACACTTCTTTCGGGATGATCGGCATTAGCGGCTCAGCATCTTCCCAGTGAGAAGTGGCCAAGCGGGTGCCGAGCGTGGAGAGATCGGTCTTTTCGACGTCCGCGCGAATGACGAGGTCGTATAGCGTGTAGTCCGGGATCGGCCGGCACTTGCCGTTTTCGAAAACGGCGGCGATGATCGCGTTGTCGCGCAAGATTTGCCCTAGCTTCATGAGCCTGTGACCTTAATTCCTTTTCGTGAGGCCCGGGATTCAGCCGGGCGAAAAATCGACTTCTAGTATTTCAGATAAATCGTCTTGAAGTCGGAGTAGAACTCGAGCGCCGCCGGACCCTGCTCCTTCGGACCGAAGCTGGAATCCTTGCTGCCACCGAACGGAAGCTGGTACTCGACACCCGCGGAAGGCAGGTTGACCGTCAAGAGGCCCGCTTCCATCCCATAGACAGCCTCAAAGGCACGAGACAAATTGGTCGTCTGGATGGACGCTGACAGGCCAAAGGGCGTGTTGTTGGCGATGCGGAGAGCATCGGGAAAGTCTTTGGCCTTCATGATCGCCAGAACCGGCCCGAAAACCTCTTCCTGGGCGATGCGCATCCCCTCGGTGACATCGGCGAAAACCGTTGGCTCGACAAAGAAGCCATCATCGTAGCCGGGACCCGTAAGTCGCTTGCCGCCGCACAAGGGGGCACCGCACTCCTTGGTCGCGATGTCGATGTAGTCGAGGTCCACCTGCAACTGGCCGGCATCGACGGCCGGGCCGATATCGATCCCAGGCTGCATACCATCGCCCACCTTCAATTTCTTGGTGCGCTCAACGACGGCCGCAACAAACTTGTCGTAGATGGCCTCTTCAACAATGGCGCGCGAAGTGGCGGTACATTTCTGGCCGGTGGAGAAGAATGAGGCATTGACGACATTCTCGACGGCCGAGTTAAAGTCCGCATCCGCGCAGACGATGGTGGGATTCTTGCCACCCATCTCCAACTGAATCCGCAGACGGCGCTTAGACGCCTCCGCGTGCACCCACTGGCCGACTTCGACGGAACCGGTGAAAGAGATGGCCTTGACCGGAGCCGCATTGATGAGAGCAGATCCAAGCTCACCGCCGGATCCGCAAACGAAGTTAAACACGCCCTTCGGCAGGCCAGCATCGTGGAAGGCCTCCATCACGCGCCACGACGAGAGCGGCGAGGCGGAGGCGGGCTTCATGATGACGGTATTGCCCGCGATCAGAGCAGGGGCAAGCTTCCACACCGGAATGGCAATGGGGAAATTCCAGGGAGTGATGAGCCCCACGACACCGATCGCCTTGCGGATGGTGAACATGTGCACACGATCGCGCTCCGAAGGCACCAGGAAGCCGGGTTGCCGCGATCCCTCGCCGCCGAAGTAGCGCAGAATGTTAATCGCGCGCCGGACTTCGCCTTTTGCTTCCGGCAGCGTCTTACCTTCTTCGCGGGTCATCTCAGCCGCGATCGAATCGAACCGCTGATCGAGCAGATCCGCGGCCTTAAAGAGGAAAGCGCCGCGGGCGGGCGCCGTAAGGTTGCTCCAGCCGGGCAGGGCCTCCTGCGCGGCATCCGCCGCCCGGGCCACGTCGGCGGCGGTAGCTTTCACGAAGAGTCCCACCACCTCTTTGGTATTGGCGGGATTGATGTTCTCGAAGGTGGGTCCGGCAGAGACCCATTCACCATTGATGTAGTTCGGAAAAGTTTGCGGCATGTGTTTCAGAATTTTAGAATTTCACTTCGGGGACCGCTCGTTTGGCGGGTTCGGTCTTGAAATAGGCATCTTCGCGGGAGAAGCCGAAGATACCGGCAAAAAGATTCGCGGGGAACAGCGCGATGGACGTGTTGTACTTCTGGACGACTTCATTATACTTGCGCCGCTCGACAGCGATACGGTTTTCGGTACCACTGAGTTCGTCCTGGAGCCGGAGGAAGTTTTCGTTGCTCTTGAGTTGAGGATAGTTCTCGCTGACGACCAGGAGGCGGCCCAAGGCGGAGCCAATCTGGTCATTGGCGGCGATCCGTTCCTGGGGCGTCCGGGCGCCGGCCATGGCGGCGCGGGCGCTCGCAATCTGCCCGAAAACGGTCTCTTCCTGCTTGGCGAAGCCTTTCACAGTGCTGACGAGATTCGGGATCAGGTCGGCACGGCGCTGCAGGGAGTTATCGACCTGCGCCCAGGCGCCTTTAATGGACTCGCGTTGGGTGACGAGGTCGTTACGCACGCCGATGGCTTGGCCACCGAGCACCAGTACCAACAGGACGATGACGCCCACAATGATCAAACCGATCTTCATAGATTTAGCTCTCCAAACGTTTCATGTTAACTAACTTTCGTCCGCGCGCGGGCTAATTTGATCCACGACCAGAACCAGATGGTCAATGGCAGCGAGGTAGGCGGCGAAAACGGAATGAGGCTCAATTTCACGCTCCTTCCGCTTCTCTTCTCTTAGATCCAGCAGGGTCAAAAAGGGTGCAGGGTCGAGGCCGAAGCTGACGCGAGCGGCTTCGACGACGTCGCGCTTGGGCCACGCGGGCGACTTTCCGGAAAGGACCAGGGCGTGGCGGGCCAGCATGCAAAAGGTAGAGACAGAGTCCGCCATTAGGTGCAGCAAAAGGCTGCGATCGGAAAGCAGTCCTCCGGCCTTCTGCCGCAACCTCAATAGCTTGGATCGCAATTGATACTCCACCTGTGCGCGGTAGTAGTGGTCATCAATCGTGAGGCCTTTCACCAGATCGGGCCCGTGCAGAATGCGGTGCTGCGACTTGATATCGTGAAACTCGATCGGAAAGCAATCAGCGGAGGTGCCGAGTTCATCCCGGGTGAGCAGCAGGGGCGAGGGGTTGCCCTTATCGCGCCACCAGCGAAAAACGGGCTCGGCCGCGGCCAGTTCCTTCGGCGTGATCGCCACAAGGACGCAAAGCACGTTCAGGTCAGAGTAGTGGGCGTGCACCTCGCCGGTGGCGGCCGAACCGTAAAGCACCACCGATTCCAGGCCAGCCCCGAAGGCTTTGCGCAGACGTTCGACGAGATCCTGTAAGAGTTTGTCCATCGTGTTTACCAATCGCCGGAAGCGCCTCCGCCCCCGGAATCTCCTCCGCCAAAGCCACCAAACCCACCGCCGGAGCCACCAGAATCATAGCCACCGAAGCCTCCACCGCCGGAACCGCCGCCCGGAAGCAAGATCGGGAACGGCAAACCCATGCCCCGACGACCTCGCCCCCCTCCGCCGCCGATCGAACTCAGGATCATCAGGACAACGACGATACCGAACAAAATCAGGGGCCA
>JALHNI010000063.1:0-28251 GCA_022843605.1 Bryobacter sp. | reverse complement strand
TGGCAGATTCTCCGGTTGCGCGCGCCGCCGCCGGGTCAGCGAATCCGGAATCGTTACACCCTTCGATTCCGCGATACGGGAACCAAGAAGGCGGGCCACTTCACTGAGTGCTTCGCCGTAGCGCTGCTCACGCATGGCGGGGCGAATCTCGCGCAGAATCCCGCCGAGGTAGCCATCGGGAATCACCGCCTCAAGTCCATAGCCGACTTCGAGCCGCGTCTTACGGTCCTGCATCGAAATCAGGAACAGGACGCCCTCGTTGGTGGCTTTGCCGCCAATGCCCCATTTGCGGTAGAGCGCGTTGGCCACATCGGCAATGGGCTCCTCATCCAGCTTCTGGATGGTGACAATGGCGATCTCTGCCTGAGTCGCCTCTTTCACCCGGCGCAGGTAGTTTTCAATCTTGGCTTTTGAACCGGCGTCAAGAACCCGGGCGAAGTCCGAGACATGACCTTCAGACGTGAGGGTGTTGACGTCCAGGGCAAAAAGCCCAGCGGCAAACAAGGCGGCGAAGCTAAGCAGGCGGACCAACCATTTCACGATATCAGGCCGGGGTCAACGGCTCCTAACGCCGCGCGCGGACCCCCTGAAAAACCGGCCGGAGCGCGCGCGTCCCGGGTTACCAAATCGCGCTGGGATAGGCCTCATGGATGCGGCGGTCCGAGGTCACCAGCGGCGCTTCGTTGTTCGCGATGGCGTTGGCCACAATCACCCGATCACCCGGTTCTCGCGTCCACTTGACCCGGATCGCGCTAGCCATCACCACCGCCATCGGGAGTTGGCAGACGGAAAGGCCAATCTGCAGATTGAGGTCCGACAGAATAGCCGAGGCCTGGTAGTTGAGGGCTCCCTTTTCGTACAGCATCTCCAGTTCCAGCATCACCATCGCGGAAACGACCAGACGGCTCTTTTCAATCTGGTCGGCCGCCCGACGCGTCAATCGAGACAGATTGCCCGAATGGAGCAAGATGACAATATTGGTATCGAGGTACGAACTTAGCCCTTGGGAGCCCACTTCTCCTCCCAGGCATCGAAGAACTCGGCATCCAACTGCTGTTGCGCGCGCTCGAGGTCTTCCCAGGTCCCCCGAATGGTATCTCGTGGGATGAGACGCGCAAGTTTACTCGGCGAATCGCCGGGAACCAAACGGACTACACGCCCTTTGTGTGCCACTTCAACGAACTCGCCTTGCAGAGCGCGTTCGACGATCTGAAACAAGTTCTTTCGAAACTCCGTGCTGGTCACCTTCACCGCTTCGAGCGTACCACGCGAATGTACGCTACGTACAAAGGCAACGTACGCCACCCAGCTATTGGCTGGATTCCTGTGCAGCGAGCCGCTTCCGGAATGTGGCTTCCATTTCGGCAACGGCACGGCGATAACCGCTCGGGTCAATCCAGACGCCTGAACCGTCCCGCGCAACGCGGTCCAACTTGCCGAGCATGTCGAAGTAGACGCCGTGCGCACCAAGGAAAACATCGCAGGGGAGGGCGGCAAGCGTCTTAAACGTCCGGTCAAGATCGGCGGTGATGCCGGGATAGCTGACGGGTTTGCCGGGACGGGCCACCAGGCGGACCGCGGGATTCACCCCCCAGCCTCCGACAATCACGACATTCAGCGTCCGGTTGCCCTCGCGGGTCTGCAGCGTCCAGGTGGTGCAGCCTCGGGTATGGCCGGCCGTCTTGTGGGCTCGAATAACCGTACCGCCCAGTTGCACGGTGTCCTGGTCGTGGAGAATGCGGTCCACGCGCGCGGGCGGGAAATGGTCGAGCGTCTGATCGTAGTCGGTGGCGCCGCCGGACCGGATTACGTCGACATCGCCGTCCATCACCATATGCTTGGCCTGGGTTTGCCGGATGACCTCTGCGGCGCCAGCGGCGTGGTCATAGTGCGCCTGGCTGCTGAGCAGAATCTTCGTATCGGCCCATTTGAATCCCAACTGTTCGACGCTGCGGCGAATCTGTGCCGGCGACGATTCGAGGTTGGCATTGATGAGGATGTTTCCCTGAGGGGTGGTCACCAGGTAGGCAGCAAGATCGCGCGAACCGACGTAGTACAGGTTGCCGGAAATACGAAAAGGCGCGACCGGCGTGGTCCAATCAGCCGGGATGGCTGGGAGCGTCTGGGGAACAAGGGCGACGAAGAGGAGTGAAAGGATGGCTTTCATGTACTAAAAATTATGCCAGGACGCTGGCCGGATGCGACGGGTGGGACCCTGGCGTCAGCCTCCTATTCTGGCATCCCAGCGTCCATCCTGTACTCTTTACAGAGATGGCAGGACGCATCAGTTGCGCGGCCAACAGACCGGCGGAGACAATGCCATGCGATCGACGATCCTTTTACTCTGGATGGCGGCAAGCGGCCACGCGTGCTCTTGCGCTGGATATCCCTCAGTCGGCGAAGCCTGGGCCAACGCGGCGGCAGTCGTCATCGGCGAAGTAACCCATACCGATCCGGCAGGTGCCGCGCTACTGGCACAGACCGCCCGGGTCACGGTGATCGAGTCATTCAAGGGTCCGGCGAGAGGCGCCGAGATGATCTTTCAGCAGCCCGGCCACAATTGTTCGCCCCGCTTCAAAGCCGGCACGCGAGTTCTGTTGTACGCTCACCGCATCGGCGACGCCTGGCAGGTTTACGGCTGTGGACGCGGGTCCAGTTTTGAGGCCGAGGATCTGCTTTTTCTCCGGAACCTGCCCCGCTCGGCGGCCCACACGCGCCTCTCGGGAACCATCGCACTTTACGAGGTTACACTCACGGAGGGCGCCCGTCCGGTGCGTCCGCTGGCGGGGCTCGCTGTGCAGATCTCAGGCGAGGCGGGGACCCAAAACGTGGTGACGAATGCCGACGGCGTCTACGAGGTCTACGGACTCGCCCCCGGGCAATACTCCGTGACGCCCAAGCTCCCTCCCGGCCTCAAGGTCCGTTTCCCGACAGTCACGGGCAGGCGTGCATCTTCACCAACTGAGACGCAAAGCGTAACGCTGAACGAACGTTCGAACGCAAGCGTCAGCTTTGCCATGCAGGAAGACAATCGGATTTCCGGCCGCGTGCTCGACCCGGAGGGCAATGCCATGCGCGCCGTCTGTTTGGATCTCGAGAGGTCAGATGGCCAACCCTATCCACCTGCCTTCAACTGCACCAAAGATGATGGCAGTTACACGTTTGAGAATCTGCCCCCTGGACAGTATCGCATCGTGATCAACCGTGCCGACAAGCCGACGGGTGCAATGCCGTTCCACGCCACCTACTATCCCGGCGTCACCGACCGGGCGCAAGCGACCGTCGTTACCGTTGGCCCGGATGTACAGCGAACCGGCCTCGACTTCCGCGTCAAGGAGCTTGAGAAACGAGCCGTCTTCACGGGCCAGGTGCAGTTCCGCGATGGCGCTCCCATCGCTGGCGCTTCCATCGAACTCTTCCGGGACGGCCAGAGAATTGAAAGAGCCCGCAGCGGACCCACCGGCAGTTTTGAAATCGCCTCATTGGATGGAGGACAAGGCGAACTCCGCGCCGCCGTTCTGGCCGGGCCTGAGACTCTGAAGCAATGCCCCCATTGGCAGTCCTACGCCAACGCCTTCATCATGAACTCCCAGACGTTGAAGCTCGCGCTCGACACACCGCAAAGTGGTTTGTTCCTGACAATCTCCGTCTCGTCCTGCCCCGGCCAATTGCCCGGAAGGTAGCCGCCAAAAGACTCAGATTGGAGTCCGACATTCTATTGCCGGAAGACGCTGGCGAGAAACTTGATCGATTGCTCGAGAATGGTGCGGTATGTGGCCGTGGAGTTGCTCGGCCGGAAGGCGGGACTATTGAAGAAGCCGTGGTCCTCACCCGGGAACGGCACCAGTTCGCACCGGTTCGCTTGCGCTTCCATCCGGCGGGCGAACGCAACCACGTTGGCGTAGGGCACCGTGCGGTCAGCCGTGCCGTGAAAGACGATAGTCGGTGGCAGACCGCGCCGGATCTGAGGCGTCAAGGAAAGTTCGGCAGCCCGGGAACCGATGAAGGCAGCTCCGTAGCCGGATTCCGTCGTGTCCACCACGGGATTGAAGAGCAACAACGCGTCGGGACGGGCGCTAAGTCGCGGCTTGTCCTGTGGATCGTCAAAGCCCTCAAGAATCACCGTTGCCGCGGCGATATGGCCACCCGCCGAGCCGCCGGCCGCGGCGACGCGGTGGGGATCGACGTGCCACTTTTCCGCGTTCTCCCGCATCCAGCGTATCGCGGACTTCGCGTCGGCCACGGCTTCGAAGGGGGCCGTACCATCGCGCCTTCTCACGCGATAATCCACCAGCACCGCCACATACCCAAGGTCACGAAAGGCGCGCGCTTGCGCGGCAAATTGCAGAACGGTGCCGCTAGCCCAGCCGCCGCCGAAGAAGAAGAAAATCGCCGGCGCCGGACGCGCCGCCGCCTGCGCCGAAGTCAGCACATAGAGCGAGAGCGGCCGTGTCGGCGTTTGCTTATAGACAACCTCCCGTGCGCCCTCCAAGCCCGCCGGCACGTCCCCGAGCAGCGAAGCGTTCAGGAGTGAAAGAACCCTGAGAATCAGCATCTAGAAGCTCAGTTTCAGCGGCATTTGGAGTTGGCGGGGCGTGTTGGCAATGTTCAGCACCCGGCCGAAGCTGGCGTTGCTGAAATTGTTCAATGGCGAACCCCATACTGGCGTGTTCGTGACGTTAAACGCCTCGGCGCGGAACTCCAGATTAAAGCGTTCTTTGATGGGGAAGGCGCGGAAAAGCGACACATCTACATTCTCACCCCAATCTGCCCTCAACGTACTGCGTCCAAGTTGCCGAAGGTGAAGGCCGCTCGATTGAACCACTGCGCAGTCGTGGGATTCTCCACCGGGAGCGGCACGGTAGTCGATCAACAGAATGCGGCCATCAACGGCGGCGCGGTAGCGGTGTATCGGCCGGTGCGCGTTTGGAACTATGGCAAGTCGAGCTTCGACCAAGGGATTTACCGAAGTGAGCCGTTGGTTGGATAAGGGCATTCGATGACTGGCAGTTGTCGGGCATCACTTCCTTCGTGAGCGGAACGCCGGCCGGTGTCGACTTCTCGACCGTGGATGGCGCGGACATCGCCGGCGGTGGCGACGGAGCGCGAGTGGTGGTGAGAGGCAAAGCTACGCTGGATGACCGCACGTTTACCAAGTGGTTCGCCACGGGAGTCTTTGGCCGGCCGGCACGGGGTGACTTCGGCAATGCACCGAAAGACGTCTTCCGCGGTCCCGGTGTGGCCAACTGGGATCTCTCCGCGTTCAAGAACATCCCGTTGCGGGAAGAGCGGTTGAAACTACAGTTCCGCTGGGAGGCATATAATACCTTCAACCACACCCAGTACCTCGGGGTGGACAACGCCGCACGATTCGAGGTGGCGGGAAACCAGGTGAACCAGCGCTTTGGCCAAGTGATCAGTGCGCGGAATCCGCGAGTGATGCAAGGTTCGCTGCGGTTGATCTTTTGAAGATGTCACGCACAGCACACAGAAGATGTTTCGGGCTGATCTTGACGGCGCTGGACTTGGCAGCCGCACCGGTCAAGCCGCGGCCCCATCCCCTGAATGTTAGCGGCGGGGTAAGACGATGCGGCTGAAACTCATCTCCTGGGTTGCGTTTTCCCTCAGTGTTTCCGCGGCCGAAGAACGAACGCGCTTGCAGATCTACCCGGATCGGATTTCGCTGGCCGGTCCCGGTTCCACGCAGCAGTTTCAGGTGATTTTTACCGGGGCGAATGGCTTCAGCGAGGATGTCACGTCGAGTGCTGCAATCTCACTCGACCGGGGTGCGATCGCGATCGACCGGGCTGAGATGCAGTTCACGGGGGTGACTCCGGGCGAGGCGCGCGTCGAGTTCCGGGCGCGCGGCTTGAAGGCCGCGGCGGTGGTAAGGGTGGGCGCGGGCGGCGCTGACATGGCGGTTCGTTTTTCGCCGGACATCATCACCATCCTCACGATCAAGGGCTGCAATAGCTCCAACTGCCATGGCGCGATCGCCGGCAAGAGCGGCTTCAAACTGTCGCTTTTCGGGAATGACGTGAAAGCAGACCACGAGATGATCCTGACGGCGCATCAGGGCCGGAGAGTGAATCTTCAAAATCCGTCAGAGAGTCTCCTGCTGAAGAAGCCCGCCTTCGAGACTCCCCATGGCGGCGGCAAGGTGCTGCCGGTGGGTTCACCAGATTATGAAACTATGCTGAAGTGGTTGCGCCAGGGTGCGCCACTCGCGGTAGGCGGCCCGACGGTGACTCGCCTGGAAATGTTCCCTCCCGAAAGGACCCTGCTCGCCGGAAGCGGTCCGCAACGGCTGGTGGTGATCGCCCGCTTGAGCGATGGCACGACGCGCGACATGACCCGCGAGGTCCGCTACGAAACGTCGAACGAGGCGGTGGCGAAATTGGGGGAACCGGGAAAGATACAAGCGGGTTCGCCAGGTTTAGCGACGATCCTGGCGCGGGCGATGGGGAAGTCGGCTACGGTACAAGTCGGCTTGATCACGGCTCCGGCTGTCGCCAATTTCCGCCACCCGGCGTCGCAGAACTTCATTGACGAACTGGTGTTTGCGAAGCTGCGGCACATGAACATCCCGGTGGCCGGGCTGAGTACGGACGAAGAGTTTCTGCGGCGCGTCTACATAGATACGCTGGGCCGCGTACCGCAACCGCAGGAGCGGCACCGCTTTCTCGCCGATGCCCAGCCGGGCCGCCGTGGCCGGCTGATTGATCACTTGCTGGAACACCCTGAATATGTTTCCTACCGGACGCTGCGTATGGAGGACTGGTTCCGCAACACGCAGTTGTTTAGCCAAGGGCGGCCCATGGGATCGTTCCGTGATTGGCTGAAGGAGCAAGTGAAGGCGGACCGTCCTTACAGCGAACTGGTGCGCGACCTCGTCACCAGTATCGGCGATACCGCGCGCAATCCCGCCGGTGCCTTCTGGATGCCCGTAACCGACTTCATGCTCAACAAGTTCGACCCCAAGGCCGCGACGCCGATGGTAACGCGCTTGTTTCTTGGTGTGCGCATGGAATGCGCCGAATGCCACAATCACCCGCTGGAAAATTTCACACAGGACGACTTTTACGGGCTGGCAGCGTTTTTCGGCCAGATGCGGATCAAAATCGGGCAAGGTGTGTATCGGCGGACCTGGTATCTGGACGAGACCGCTGAAGTCGAGCATCCTGCCACCAAGCGGCCGGTGCAGGCGAAGGTGCTGGGTGAAGAACCGCTCAGTCTGCCGCGAGAGGCGGACCGTCGCGTCAGCTTGGCCGACTGGATCACTAGTCCAAAGAATCCCTACTTCGCCCGCGCTACCGCCAATCGGGTGTGGCACTCCTATTTCGGTACGGGCATCGTGGAGCCGTTCGACGACTTGCGCTCGACGAATATGCCCACGAATCGAGAGTTGCTCGACCGCTTGGCGCAGCACTTTGTCGATCAAGGCTTCCGTTTGAAGGAACTGGATCGCGCGATCTTTCATTCGGCCACGTATCAGTTGTCATCCCAACTGCCGCGCAGCCCTAATGTCTCCGAGGAACTGGAGCGTTTGTTGTTCGCGCGCTATCAGCCGCGGAGGCTGCCGGCGGAGGTGTTGCTCGACTCGATCAACCAGGTGGCAGGCATCGCCCAGACGTACGACAATCATCCACCCGGTACCCTGGCCAAGGACGTCGAGATCAACGATCAGCCGGGGTACTTTCTGGCGACTTTCGGCTTCCCGCGGCGCGATTTGCTGGGCCAACGGCATGAGGCCCCCACCCTCAGCCAGACTCTGCATCTGATGAATCGCGAAACGCTCAAAGCGAAACTGGAGCCAGAGGACAATCTGATCGGGAAGTTGATGGCCAGGCGCGCCTCCGACCCGGAGATCGTTCGTGAGTTCTTCGAGCATGCCTATGCGCGCTTGCCTAGCGCCGGGGAGAGTGAGCTAATTGTTAGTCATATACGGGCGGAGGTTGCCGGGGGACGCTCCCGGCGCCGGGCACTCGAAAATGTCCTGCTGGTTATCCTGAACTCGAAAGAGTTTCAATTGAATCACTAAGAGGATCGCACCGCCTATGTTTCGCATTCAGTCATCTCGCCGAAGTTTTCTCAGTGTGGGGTCGATGGCGCTGGGCGGGCTTAGCCTGCCCGGATTGCTGCGCGGCGCTGAAAGCCAACGCGACATCTCCTGTATCGTCCTTTTTCAGGACGGAGGCTGCTGTCAGTTGAGTTCCTGGGATCCGAAACCGGATGCTCCGGCCGACATTCGTGGCCGGTTTAAGGACATCCCGACGGCGATCCCTGGAGTCCACTTTACAGAACTAGTGCCGCGTTCGGCCAAGATCGCGAACAAGTTTACGGTGATTCGTTCCATGACGTCCGACGTTGCCATCCACGATGTAGCCCGGCGCTACATGATGAGCGGCACCAGACCGCGCACGGAATTGCAGCATCCCAGTTACGGAGCGGTTGTCAGTAAGGAGCGGGGACCCAAGAATGGACTTCCGCCGTTTGTGGTGGTGCCGGACCGCGAAGCTTCCGCCGAAGCAGGATTCTTGGGTTCGGCGTATGATCAGTTCGTCGCCGGTGATCCGAAGGCCAAGGACTTCCGGGTGAAAGACGTGGGCCTGCCCGACGGAATGACTCTGGACGAAGCGCTCTCCAACCGCAAGTTACTGCAGGCGATTGACCGGCAATTTGAGGCAGCCCAGCGATCACCCGTGATCGAGGCGATGGATCAGTTCTCTCAAAAGGCCTTTGATCTCGTTTCCTCTCCTTCCACCAAGAAGGTCTTCCACATCCAGGATGAACCGGACGCGCTGCGCGACCGTTATGGCCGTTCTACGATTGGCCAGGGCGCGCTACTGAGCCGCCGGCTGATCGAATCTGGCGTCCGATTGGCGAGCGTCTATCATGGCGGGTACGATACTCACACCGGGCACGAAGCCCGATACGCCACGCTTTTGCCGGAGTTCGATCAGGCTTTCTCGGCACTCGTGGAAGATTTGGAGCAGCGCGGTTTGCTGAGTACGACGTTGGTGCTGGGCATCGGCGAGTTCGGGCGGACACCCAAGCTTAATCCGGCGGGTGGTCGTGACCATTGGCCAGGCGTTTTTTCGGTGGTGCTGGCGGGCGCGGGTGTGCCGGGCGGACTGGTGTTGGGAAAGTCGGATGCGGCGGCATCTGCCGTGGTGGAGCGTCCCACGAAGATCGAAGACCTCGGCGCTACGGTCTATAAGATTCTTGGCATTGATGCGCACAAGGCGCTCGAAGGCCCGAACCGGCCGGTGCTCATCAACAAAGACGGCGTGCCAATCCGCGAGGTCCTGGCGTAAATGCGAGCGGTCCTGGCGATCCTGGCTATCTTGCCCGTCTTCGCGGCTGACGGTCCGCAGGTGGAGAAAGTGACTCCACTGGGCGGCCAGCGGGGAACCGAAGTGCAGGTCGAATTCACGGGCACCGGATTGATGAATATCAATTCCGCAGGGTTCGACTCGCAGGATCTCACGTGGAAGTCTACCACCCAAGCCACTCCGTACAAGATCACCGGAGTCATCTCGATTGGAGCCACCGCCGCCCTTGGTCCGCATGTCGTCCGGCTCCAAGGAATGGATGGAGATTCGGGTTCATTTCTCTTCAATGTCGGCCAGTTTCCGGCGCGTGCGGAGATCGAACCGAACGACACGCGCGAGCAGGCGCAACTGCTCTCCGGGCTCCCGGTCGAGTTGTATGGGGAGTTGCAGAATCGTAGCGAGTCCGATTTCTATGCCTTCGATGCCAAGGCCGGTGAACGGCTGGTCTTCGATCTTCGAACCATGGAGCACGGATCCTACCTGGAGTGCAAGATGAGGCTGCTCGATGCCTCTGGGAGGCAGGTCGCGTTCTCCGATGACCGCACGGATTTCGACGACTCGCCCTATTTGGAAAGGCGTTTTGACCAAACCGGACGCTACTACCTGCAGGTTGACCAGTACCACGGTCCGCGTGCGGCTAGCGCTAAAAACAGCACGTATATCGTCCGGATCTCCTCGCTGCCGACCATCAGCTATTCGTCGAACCTCGGTGGGCAAACGGGCACCGTACTGCGGATGCGCCTCACGGGTCAGGAGTTACACACCCTCGACCGCATCTACCTTACGAGAGCCAGACTGGCGGAGCATTTCCGTTTTACCTATCCGCACACGATTCCGGTAGACATTCGCCCAGACCCGGCAACCGGCGATGCGGTGGAGCGAATCACGGGCAAAGTGGCGAGCCAGAGTCCCGATCATTGCGATGTCGAGTTCGCAATTCCGGCGAGCGCATCGATCGGAATGTGGAGACTTTGGGCCGGTGCGCGGCAAGGGGTGATCGAAGGCGGATTTTTTGAAGTCTCTCGAAGTCGCGAGGTGGGTGAAAGTGCGGTAGCTGCTGTCAGCGAGGCCCCGCTGGTAATCAGAGGCGCGCTGAGACAGCGCAACGAACGCGACCGCTTTGTGTTCTCCGTCCGTGCTGGCCAAAGTTTACACTTCCACGTGCAGGCCGCGCAGCTGGGTGCGCCCTCACTGGACAGCGTACTCGAATTGCGCGACGAGCAGGGGAAACTATTGGCCGGTAACGATGACCTAGTGACTGGCGCGGCTTCGTTCGGCAACCCCGACAGCAGCCTTTTCTTCACCTCGCCGGCGGACGCCAAGGTGCAACTGACGATCCGGGATCGCCTGGGCCGCGGCGGGCCGGAATATGCCTATCGAATGCATGCCGAACTCCGCAAGCCTTCCTTCCAGCTTTGGGCTCTGCCAGAAAACCTGACGGCGGAGCGTGGCGGTTCCGTGGACCTCGCCGTCCGGATGGCGCGCGAAGAGGGCTTCGACAAGGAGGAGGTAGAGGTATGGGCGGAGGGACTTCCCCTCGGCGTGACGGTGGAGCCCGCAAAGTTTCGCGCCGACCAAGCCTGGGAGTTAGGTGGTGACGGTTTGCAGATGACCACGCCGGAGTTGGTGTTGAAGATCCACGTGCCGGCGTCGCTCTCGGCAGGGACTTACGCTTTGCAGGTGAAGGGGGCCGCAGCTAGGGAAAAGGATGATCCAGCGCGGCGCGTAGTGGATGCGCAGGCTAACTTGCTGCGTGGTCCGCTTACCAACTTGTTCAACTTCGTGCGCCGGCCGTTGCCCGGCATCCGACTAACGGTGGTTGAGCCCTGGCCGGTTCACCTTAAGCTTTCCGTTCCCACCATTTCGCTGCAAGAAGGCGTAGCTCAAATGGTCGAGGTACTTCTCAGTTCGGTACCCGACACGATTCCCGTGGAATGGTTTGGGCTATCTGCCGACGTTAAATCCGAGCTGATTTCACGAGATCGGGACCGGGCAGTATTCCGGTTTACCGGCCAGCAGGCACGGCCCGCTCCGGTTAACAAATCTCTCCGGCTCGCGCCCGCAGTGAAAGTGGATGGCCGGTGGGCCGTAGGCAGCGACTTAGAAGTGACGCTGCTGCGCCCGCGCTCGTAGCCTGAAGGCCATAACCGCGTCTTGCATTTACACCGACAGCCCGTGTGCTTGTGGAGGAGGTCCCGGAACTGCCCGCGACGCCCAAGAAGCGGTAGTGCCAGTGACCTGGGGTAACGGAGACTGCCCTTGCATGCCCAGTTGAGATGTTCTCGATAATTGCTTTAGCCGGAAATCGGTATACGGCACAACACAACGCACTACACCGTGTCTCACCCCGATCGCTCAGGGTTTCCGCCATCGCCGTGATTCCGAGGATCGAGGCGCGGCCTTGGCGGCCTCACGCGGGCTTCGCCTCCAGGCTGTCGATCCGCCCAGCGCTGCTAGCAAACGAGTCCGTCTCCACTCCCATGAGTTGCAGCATGCTGACAAAGAGGTTGGCCAGCGGAGCATTACTGTCGCGACGGAACGCGATGTGTTGGCCGTGCTTAAAGCCACCGCCAGCGAGCAGAATCGGCAGATTCGTGTTGTCGTGCGTGTTCGAATCGCCCATGTTGCTGCCATAGAGAACCATCGTGTGGTCAAGCAATGGCTGGCCGCCTTCCTTCTTCTCGGAGAGGCCCTTCAGCAGTTTGTGCAGCAGCGTCATCTGCTGGCGGTCGGCATCGTCGAGTTGACGCAACTTTTCGGCGGCTTGCCCATGATGGCTCAGGTTGTGATAGCCGTCGGTGGTGTCCTGGTCGGGATGGAGTTTGAAAACCGGCGTGGCAAAAGCGTCGACCATCAGAGTCACGATGCGGGTGGAATCCGATTCCAGCGCAAGCTGGGCCATGGCCAGCATCAGGTCAAACTTCTCGAAGAACAACTTCTTGTCCTGAATGTCCGCGGGCTCCGCGCGGGCCGCGGACGGCTTGGGACGCTTCTCCCATTCGCCGGCGATGTGCAAGCGCTGCTCGACTTCGCGCACCGACGTCAGGTACTGATCCAGCCGGGCACGATCGTCGCGCCCGAGAGCGCGGCCATATTGCTTCGTGTCGTCAAGCAGCGTGTCCAGAATGCTGCCGCGCTCCTCCAACCGGTGAAGCTGTAGTTCCACCTCGGCCTGATCGCCTTGCACGAACATCCTGCGAAATAGCGCGGGGGCGCTATCTTCGGCAGGAAGCAGCACGCCGTCGCGCGTCCAGGAGAGGCTCCGGTTGGCCTTGTCGATATTCACTCCGAGGTTCAACGTGGCAAACCGCGTGACTTGTCCCAGCCTCTCGGCGGCGAACTGATCGAGCGAAATCGAATTGCGGAAGCCGCTTTTCGTCGGTCCCCGCGCCCCGGTAAGAAAGCAGTTCTCTGTGCTGTGCCCGCCTTCGACGGCCGGATGGGACAAGCCGCTGAATACCGTGAAGTCGTTGCGAAACTCGGCCAGGGCGGCAAGGTAGGGCGAAAGCGTATAGTCGCGTCCTGCGGTTTGTGGGAAGAACGGTTTGGGCAGCACGCCGAGATTGTTCGAGATGAGCAGCATACGGCGCCCGGGGCTCGCGGCGAAACACTCGAGCACCGGCATCGCGAGCGCAACGCCAGCGGCACGCAGGAAACGGCGTCGGGTGTTCATGGATTATTCTTTGCTCCAGCAGGACCGACAAAAATCGGACTCTGCACCAGCGAGACGATCAAATCGCGCACCCGAAACCCGGTTGCTGAATGGGCATCGAGGATTGCTTCGACCTCCGGACGGTCAGAAAAGCGAACCGGCGATCCCGTGGCGTAGACAGTGAGTTGGTGCAGGAGATTGCGGGCCAGTTGGCGCGGATTCGCAGCGAAGATCGCCTTGAGGTCCCGGATGTCCCGGAATGATTTTCCGTCGAGCAACTTTCCGCTCGCGTCCACGGGTCCCGCGAGCGTGTAAGCGAAGTCATGGCCGGCGCGATCGATACCCGCAACGGACTCACCCTCGTCGATGCCTCGATAGCGCGTGCGCCAAGCACCGAGGATGTCGAAGTTTTCGAGGGCCAGGCCGACGGGGTCGAACCGGGCATGACAGCCTGCACAAGAGGCAACCTTGGTGTGCATGGCTAGCAGTTCCCGAATCGTCTTGGCACCGCGAATGTCCGGCTCGACGGCGGGCACTTTGGCCGGAGGAGGTGGCGGCGGTTCCCCGATCAGCCGCTCCATGATCCACGCGCCGCGGATGACTGGGGACGTCGTGGTTCCATTGGCCGTCACCTTCAGAATGGCCGCCTGGGTGAGGAGCCCTCCGAGAGGACTTCCCGGCGGCAGTTTCACGGCGCGCATGGCCGAACCGCTCATCGCCGGCAGACCGTAGTGGCTGGCGAGCCGATCGTTGGCGTAAATGAAATCCGAGGTCACCACCGAGGCGGCCGGCAGATTCTGGCGAACCATGGCCTCAAAGAACGTGCGAGTCTCCTGTTCCATCGACTCGACGAGGTAGTTATCGAAGCGGTACTGCGGATACAAGCGGATGTCCGGGTCGTCGCGGCGGACGTGGCGCAGGTTCAGCCAGTAGTCAGTGAAGTTGCGCACGAAGCGCTCAAAGCCAGGACCGGCGATGAGCCGTTCGGTCTGGCTGCGCAATGTGGCGGCATGGCGAAGCCGGCGTTCCCGGGCCAGACGAGTCAACTGCGCATCGGATCTGGTGTTGGTAAGAAAGTGCGCCAAGCGGGTCGCGATCGGGAAGTGATCACCGGAAGGCTCGGGCTCGCGCAGGTAGAGGAAATGAGGAGAACTAAGGAATGCCTTGTAGCCGGCCAGCATCGCTGCCTCAAACTTCGCACCCTTGTTCAGCCTGAAGAGCACGAGTTGTTCAAACTTTTCCAGCGCCGCATCGGACACTGGTTCCTGCGCCGCAGCATCGGCGAAGCGGCGGAGCAGGCGTCGCGCGGTCTGGTCTGGCTTGGCCGGAACCGGTGCCACTCCCAGATCGTCGAACAGGACGCGGTGCGAAGGTGGGGGCCAGGTGGACGGGGAAAGCGGCCCTTCTACTTCGAGCCATTGCACAGCGACACCCGGCTGTCCGCCATCCGGGAGCGGCGGGTAGCGATAGCTCGGTTCTCCGCCTTTCACGTTGCGCGCCAACGGGACGGGCAAACCGAGTAGGCTGTATTCAAACGTCTCCTGCTGACGAAGATCGAGGGTGGTTTCAAATTCTTGCGCGACCGGCTGGATATCCATGACGCCGCCGGTAGCGCGGATGTCGCCGGAGACATCCGCCCCCGATGGCTTGCGCGCGCGAAAGGTCATGGGGACGGAGCGCGGCGCCGGCGCAAGCGTGAAGCCTTCTCGTTGCACCACCGCCCGTGCAGAGAAGCGCACGCGATACTGGCCGCGCAGCTTCGCCACGAACCCTTTGGGATAGCCATAGTAAGGCCAATGCGCCGAACGAAACAGCGCCATTTCCAGTGCGGGATCGTCCTTGAGTACTTCGAGTTGCTTGGGATCAATACCCTGATTGTTCTTGGCGAAGAACATCGCTTCGCGCCCGCCGAAAGTCACTTTCTCGTAGATCAGCGCTCCGCCAATGGCGCGAAACTTTGTCACGGGTGGAGGCTGAGTCCCCGTGGCCATGGCCTGGCGTAGGGCGGCCTCGGCGGCGTCGAGATACGCGGTAAGTTGCACGCGCGACATGTCGAGCGTTTCGGCGGCCTTGTTGAAGCGATGGCCCTCGCGGTCCTCAGGAAGCATGTCGCGAATGTCGAGGTGGGGCAACTGAAGTACGTCGCGCAGGTTCTGCTCGTACTCGTCGCGATTTAACCGGCGCAAAGGACCGCGGCCGTCTCGCATTACCTCGGCATGGTCGGCTTCCTGGATGGCCTGCTTCAATCGGCTCAGCATCGCCTTGCGTTGCCCGGCAGCGAAAGGCACGCCCTTCGGCGGCATCTCGCCTTTCGCCACGCGGTCATGGACGCGGATCCACCGGTCACGGATGCCCCGATCGTCAAAGCGCTGGGGAAGTGCGGCGAGATCCAGCCCTCCCATCGCGTTTCGTGCGTTGTGGCAGCCGGAGCACACCTCCGGCGCCAGGTTCTGACCGTTCGCCTGCAGGGAGGCCAGCACCAGAAAGCAAAAGGTGCTCCCGGGTATGCTCATCGCTTCACCGTCAGCGCCTTGGCCAGTTGGCCGGAGTCATAGGCGTGAACGTTCGTGATCCGCATCTCTTCGAGACCGGTCTTGGGATCTACGAAGCCTTCAATTTGATCCACCAACCGCACCCGCGTCAGTTTCCAGACTATCTTTCCGTCCGCGCTAATCTCGGCGAGCAGATCGCGACCTTCTTCGGCGCCATTCAGATGGTAGTCACCGCAGGCCATCAGAATGTTTCCGTTTTTCATCATTTGCATGCCCAACAGATATCGTGTCACCAACCCGAGTTCCGCCGCGGTCCAGGAACCGGTCCGGTTGCGATTGGCATCGAAGCGGAGCATTTGCAGACCAGTCGCCGTTGTGGCGTACAGTGAGCCGTCGCCTAGTTCGAGCGACGCGAACGCAAAGTGTTGTCCCGGAGCCTTCACCAGGTGCTCAGCCAACTCGATCTTCGAAAGGATCTTCCCTGTACCCGCCTCCACCTCAACCAGGGTTTTCCTTCCATACTGCGCGACCCAGAAAGAGTTCCCGCGGACCGATGGCCGGACCATCCGGTAGTGGGAAAAAACCGAGTCGGGCCGCACGTCCGGAAGCGGCGTCCGGCTGACGACGGCACCTTTGCGATCCACTACGCGGATCTCGGCGGCGACACTGTCCAAAATGGCGAAGCGCTTGCCGCCGTCCAATACAGCGCCGCCCGGAGATTCTCCGCTCTCACCGGTCCGCACGGCGGCGTGTTCCATCACGAGTTTGTTCTTGTTGTCGAACAATGCCATTCCGTTGCGATGGACGTAGAAGGTGCCGCCGTCAGGAAGACGCCAGGCATCCCAGATGTTGCGGTGTCCAGGATGCTTGAGAACACCGGTCACGCGCCCGGCGCGGTTGATCTCGATCACCTGATTCTCGGCGGCCAGGAGGAACCGTTCCTCGGCCGGCACTGGCGCGACTGCGGCGAGCAGGCCCAAAAGTGGCAGCAGACAGACAAGGGCGTTGCGCATAGGTCTATTGCGAGAGGATACCTGAAACCACGTGGCCATGCCCAACCGTCAGCCGGCGGCGGGCACCGTGGTGGCCAAGTGCCGCATAGCAGGCTTCCCATCCAACCTCTCCACTCAAGCTACTCGCGCGGCGGCCCAAGACCTCTCAGGCCATAGCAGTGCGGGCACGCATCGTGCTGCCGTCGCCTCCGGTATGAACAATAGTGCCGTGGCCGGCAAACTGCACGTCACCATGCCCACGGTGGGGCAAGTGGCGGGAGCGCTTTCGTCGATTGCGACTGGACGGCCTTTTCGATGAACCACGGCCTGGCGCGTGCCCGCCGACTTGGAGATTCACCTGGTGATGGACAACTACGCCACCCACAAGGTGGCCAAAGTCAAAGCCTGGTTGATGCGAAATCCGCGCTTTCATGTCCCCTTCAAGCCCACCAGCGCCAGTTGGCTCAATCTCTACTTGGATCATCGCAACCAAGATCCTAAACCTTTTGGGTTGGACCGCCACCGCCGAACTCATCCTCGCTAAAGTCGGCCGCTTTTGTAAGCGGATTTCTAACTCAGGACACTAGTTGAAAATAATCGTCCCCAACCTAAATGCCTCGCAGCCTTCACCAACGATCTCGCTCGCCTTGGATGCCCGTGATACTAGTAGTCAATGCCTGACGCTCCCGCCGATTCCTCCGTTGCCGGCGCCAGGATCACCAGGCTTCGACTCCTCGCCATTCTCGTTCTGCTCGCGCTGGCCGCTGGCATCGCACAGAGCCAGCGAACGCCCAGCAGCGCCGGACCGGGCCAGCAGACCGAGAAAGTTGAGTTCCAGCTGGCGCGCGTGATCTACCGGACGATGGGCGGCGGGGGCTCGCGCGGCTTCGTGAATCCCTGGTGGGCCATCGACTATCCCGGCGCGGAGGCGCATTTCCTGCCGGCGCTGGCGCGGCTTACCCGGATCGAAACCTCGAAGGACAGCCGGCATTTGTCGCTCTCCGATCCGGAGTTATTCAATTTCCCGTTTCTGTTGCTCCAGCAGCCGGGCCGCGGCCGCTGGAATCCGGACGAAAAGGAAGCGCGCCAGTTGCACGAGTATCTGGCCCGTGGAGGCTTCCTGCTGGTGGACGACTTTCAGGGAGACTACGACTGGGACGCCCTCGAGCGAGTGATCCGTTCGGTCGTCCCCGAGCACAGCATCGTCGAGATTCCTTCGGATGATTCGCTCGGGCGCATCGTCTACAACCTCGAGGAGCGTGTCCAGATCCCAGGCCGGCGGCACGTCTATGAGGGCCGCGTCTCCATGAACGGCGAGCCCCATTGGCGCGGCGTCTACAACGACCGGGGGCGCCTGTTCGCCGGCTTCAACTTCAACATGGACATGGGCGATGGCTGGGAGCACGCGGACGACCCGGAGTATCCCGCAGAGATGACTGGCCAAGCCTACCGCCTCGGCGTGAACTACGTCGTTTATGCGATGACCCACTGAACCGTGACCTACTGAGAAGTCCTCCGGACCAGCGGCGTTTCTAGAACGGCAACGAAAGCACCAGGCCCGCGAGGAATTAGCGCCAGCCCCCTGACCGGCGCATCCGAAGATGCATGTGGTGCGTGAAAGAAGACAATCTGCTGCGGCGGTCCTGCCGTCACCAGAAGGCACCCCATGCGGCGTGACTTCACTGATCGCGACGACCTGGTGGCCTACCTGCGGCACGAGTTCCCCTCCGCCGCCGCCATTGACCCTCACGTTTCGCCCATCCTCGGCGGGCGTCGCCAGGCACTCGGTCTCCTTCAGCAGATTCAGCCGGCGCGCTACGCCGCCAGCCGGAACTACCTCGCCGGCGCCGTCACCCACCTTTCGCCCTACATCCGTCACGGCGTGCTGACTCTGGCCGAAGTGCGCGACTTCGCCTTGCGGCGAGTGGCGAACCCCTTCGAGGCCCTCAAGTTCATCACCGAGTTAGCTTGGCGGGACTATTGGCAACGCCTCTACACCGCCTGGGGCCGGGGGATCGCCCTGGACCGGGAGCCCTACAAGACCGGCCATACGGACTACGCCGATACCCTGCCCCCTGACCTGCGGGAGGCCCGCACCGGCCTCGCCTGCATGGACGCGTTCTCCCGCCAGTTGCAGGAAACCGGCTATCTGCATAACCATGCGCGCATGTGGATGGCCGCCTATGTCGTCCACTTCCGCAGAGTGCGCTGGCAGGCGGGGGCCGAGTGGTTCCTGCAGCACTTACTCGATGGTGACCCGGCCAGCAATCACCTCTCCTGGCAGTGGGTCGCCAGCACGTTTTCGCACCGGCCCTACTTTTTCAACCGCGAGAACCTGGAGAAGTACACCGGGGGAAGCTACTGCCGGGAATGCCCCGCGCGTGGCCACTGTGACTTTGAAGGAACTTACGATGAGCTCAGCCAACGCCTCTTCCCCATTGCTTTGGATTCATGAGGACTGCATCAGCCCCACCTCGCCGCCATTTGCCGAGTATCCGCTCGCTCCTGCCGTCTGGGTTTGGGATGACTCGTTGGACTGGAGCCTGAAGCGCATCGTCTTCGTCTACGAATGCCTTCTCGAACTGCCCGTCGCCATCGAGCGCGGCGACCCCGTAGCGGTGCTTCAGTCCGAGGCCGAACGAATGGGGGCGGAGCGCATCGTCACCGTCCAGTCCCCATCACCGCGATGGGCGGAGATCCGCTCGGCCTTGCGGTTACCGGTGGAGGTCCTGGAACCCATCCCGTTCGTCGAACTCCGAGGGACGGTGGACTTGAAGCGCTTCAGCCGCTATTGGAAGCGCGCGCAAACGCCAGCACTCCTGCCGGGCGGCACCTCCCCCAGCTAGGGCAGGCCTTGACACCGATTCATCAGAATTCCCCGGCGAGTTTACAGCCCAGCGCGACAATAAGGTCGCCGAGTCTCCCCTGAGCAGAAAAACCTTCGCTCGGTACTGTATTGAGTTGCCGAAGGAGGCTTGAAGCTACTCAAGAAAGGGTTGACCAACGGCTGCCAGTCCTGAAAGGGAAACCAACCGGATTCTGAGGCATAAAGATTGACTGTCACATTACGTAAGGTCGTTGAGAGTTTTTTGAACAATCGGACGACGTCATCCAGCTGAGTATTGCCAGATAACGTCGAAAACACATCGATTCGCTCGTTGTACTGAGTCACTCCAGGAACTTCGGTGTTTTGCCCGAATTCCCAAAACTCCATCCACTGGATCCTGAATTCCCGATCAGACATCTCGACGATCAACGGGTCTCGACCTCTAAGAACCTTATGCGTGAACTTGCCAGTGTTTCCTCGGAAACGAAGAACAGCGTCATCGCCAATAGCAATCATCTCGGCACGGGCCACTTGGTTGGGAATCCGGCTAGTTAAAGAGACCAAACCATCATAAGGAACGTGACTCGGCTTGGAAGCCCATTTTTCATAGGATCTTTCATCCAAGAAACGAACTTGAATCATCTCCTTTGCTCCCGGGCGGCCTAAATACTGCCGACTTAGTGTCTCGCACTGTATTGCTGTGAAGCTCTCGGAAGGTAAGAATACCAATAATCGTCGATAATGATCGCCACGGTGATCGACTAGGGTCTCCTGGGCAAGCAGTTGATTGCAACATGCAAACACTAGCCAAGAACTGAAGAGCAATTTTGCTCTCATTTGCAACCGCCTTCCAGCCCAACGCCAGATCGAATTAGACGCTTTAGCGTGAGGAACGGGGTCACGCTGGTCCCACTGCACCAGCGTATCGCGTCAACGGGCTGACCGCACCTGAACGACAAAATCACGATGCGGGGGCTGCCTTCGACCTGATCAGGTCCAATACAAGAAACGTCCTAAAGCTCGCCAGAGTGTCTCTGGCACCAGGACAGCATTGCTCATCACTTCAGGATTACCCGGCTGATTGGGCGCCAATGACATTTCACCAATCAGCGCCGTCAGGAAGGCTGGCCACCCAGGTTTCAGCCAGCTTGCCATTGTGGATGCGGTAGATCTGGAGGCCACCCCGCACCACCACTTTGCCCGTTGTGGCGTCAGTGCCTCGAAGTGACCAACGGACCCAGCCCTTGTCACCTTTCACGACTCGGTCGTGCGTCGTGAAGCGGAGATCGGGAAGCCGTTTCCGCGTTGCTGAAATCTGAACTGCGTACTGTTCCGGCGTCACCTTCCGGATACCGGAGGCCTCGTGCCGAACCTAGCTGGGTTGACCAGGAACGGTACCAATTCAAGCTTGCCCTCGTTCCACACTTCGTCCCACTGTTTCATGAGTTCCTCCGTTGGAAGAACAGGCTGTGCTGACTGAGCAGAAACCACTCTGGCGGATCGGCCCGCAGCAACCAGCGCAGCCAAGCAGATGGCCATGATCAACATTCGGTTCTGGAGTGGGTGTGACATTCGGATCTCGGATTGTAACGCTGCGCGGGAATCGGGGCAATCGCGAATGTGGAGGGTTTTGCTGGGCGAAAAGCTGGGTTCCTACGTGATCATGACGCCCCTTGAGACGGGCGGCATGCGTAATCGACGCCACAGCCGGCGGGTATTTTCAAGCGATGCTTGGGGGCCTACCGGCCCAAGTGGGAAAACATTGGATCTTCGCGGTTACACGGTTCCTCGGAGTTGATACGGATTCCGGGGTTCCGCTCACACAGCGGTTCCAAACATCGCCCCAACCCCAGCAGTCACCGCCATGGCCAATGCTCCCCAGAACAAAACACGGATCGCGCCCACCTTCACGTCTGCGCCTCCCACATATGCGGCTACGCCCCCCAGGATTGCGAGAAATGCCAGTGAAGTCGCGGCGACCACAGGTATCAGACGCGTCTCTGCGACAATGGCGGCGACCAACAGAGGTAGGGCAGCTCCCACAGCGAAGCTGAAGGCTGACACCAACGCCGCCTGGATCGGACGCGCACTCAGCGCATCGGTGATGCCGAGTTCGTCCCGCAGGTGCGCGCCTAACGGATCATGGGCCATCAGTTGCTCGGCTACCTGCGCCGCCAGTTCGGGGGCAAGCCCGCGTGCGACGTAGATCGCCGCCAATTCCTTGTGCTCGCTCTCGCCGTCTGTGCTGAGTTCCGCGCGTTCCCGCGCCACTTCTGCCCCCTCGGTGTCCGCCTGTGAGTGGACAGACACATACTCACCGGCGGCCATGGACATCGCCCCCGCAACCAGACCGGCGGTACCCGCTACCATGATGCTGCTGTGAGACGAGTGCGCCGCGGCGACACCGAGCACCAAACTGGCCGTGGATACGATTCCATCATTCGCACCGAGAACCGCCGCGCGAAGCCAGCCGATCCGGCCTGTGAGGTGGCGCTCCCCGTTCCTTGTTGGCATTATTGATCCTCCTCGGATTGATCACCGCTGGTCATTCACCGTTCAACCTTATCGCGGCTGCGGGTTCTGTTGGCGCAAAGCGGCGCAAAATGTCCGACAGGAGGTCTACGCAATACGCTGCCGCAGGTGCATCGGTCAATACCCAGCACCTCCCTGAATCAGTCCATCACCATACGCCTCGAAAGCGTGCTCAAGCGGGAACCGGGCAGCACTCCCCTTCGAATTTCCAATCAACTTCCCCTCCGCCGCGTGGCCGTTTCTGATGCCGTCCCACGCTATCAACCACAAGGAGGGTCACTCAACATGACCAAGTCAGTCAATATCCTCGCCGCAACCGCAGTGTTTGCGACGTTCCTGTCCGCGCAGCCCACCGCGCCAGCCAATCCCATCTATGCCTCCACCATCACCTATCATGTCCCCGATGAAACCCGGGGCGCGTACGAGGCATGGGCCAAGGATAAAACCCGGCGGATGATGGAGGGGCTCATGAAGGAAGATCCTGCCATTCAGTTAGTCCTGTTGACGCGTCTCATCTATGGCGGGACACGGGAGCCGGAGGCGAACTACCATCTAACGATCCTGACGCAAGGCGTCCCCAAGAACCGCGCGGCGCTCCAGAACCAGGTCTCGCAAAAGCTATTCGGCAAACCGTACTCCGAGGTGATCAGGGAGGCGTTTCCCCTACGCAAACGCCTGGGACAGACCTTGGCCCGGCAATGGGCGGGAACACCGATGAACCTCGCCGAGGGCGATCTGATTCGCATTGACCGCAAAAAAGTCACGCCCGGCCGCATGGGTGACTATCTTCAGACCGAACAACAGTTACAGAAATTGCGGGAAGCGCAGGTGGCCGACGGCAAGATGAAGAGCTGGTCCAGTTGGTCATTGGTGCTTCCGGCCGGCACGGATCGGGAATTCGACGCCTTCACCAGCCATGTATCGAAGGATCTCGAAGGCACGCTTAACTGGAATCAGGGCTCGTTGGCGATCGGTAACAAGCTCAGTCCGCCAGTGAATGGCACCGCGCTTAGCGTGCGGGCAGCCGATCTGGCTAAGACCGTCCGCGGCGATACGCGCATGGTGGTGATGATCATCAAACGGCCATAAACGAACCGGCTCCGGTGGCCCGCAAATTCTCAAGAGGGGCGGGCCACCGGCTTGCGTCGCCGATGGCACGACGGAGCATGTGCCAGACTCGCCGTCAAGGGACCTGTAAGTCACAATCCAAATTGAAGCAGTTTCTCGTCCCGACTTGAAACACGGTATCCCGGCTCCTTTCTTAAGTCATTGTAAACACGCAGACGCGCGAAACGGCCCCATAGCTGCATTCTAAACACACGTGCGACCCTTATTGCTCAGAAGCTTTCTGTAAAGGCGCAGACCGCAGTTCCACCACGCCGGTAGTGGAACATAAAGAAGCCTACGGATGGGGGGCGAGATTTTCGGGGTTATCTCTCGTGGCATCAACCACTTGCGCATACGGGTCCCAAGCCTCTCGCATACGGAGACTATCCGTATGCCAAACTGCCCCTTCCGGGGTGACGTGTCACACCCTTTTTCAGCGAGGGTACTCCGTATAGCCTTCTCTGCTCATTCTCTGAATGGGGGAGTTTGCGGCATAGCGTATGATTCCGATGTCCAAACCACCGCGCCGCTCCTTGCAAGCAAGCTGTACGTATCGCTGGACTGGACCACGGCAACATCTCCAATGAAGCGATAGCACTTGTCGAATCGAGGCTCAATGATCCACTGGCCTTCCATAGAAATGAACCCCGCTTTACCATCGAAAGACGCCGCCGCCATTCCGCCGTCGAACTCGTCCAGTTCGTCAAACTTTGGCGCTAGCCGAAGTCGGCCATTTGGGTCAATTAAGCCCCACTTCCCGTCACAACGCACGGACGCGACTCCCTCAGCGAATCGCCACACTTCCTCGTACTGCGGCATCACGACCCAGTCGCCAGCGATGTCAATAAACCCCCAGCGGCCACCAATGCAGACTCCGGCTCTGCCATGCGAGAACCGGAGAGCTCGCGGACCCTCAAACTGTAATGGAATCTCAACGGAACCGTCGCGGCCAATGTAGCCCCATTTGTCTTCTCGGTTCGCCGCGCACAGGCCGCGGCGGAAAAGGCCTAGTTGGTCGTATGATGGCCTCACCATAAACGCACCTTTGCGATCAACACAGCCAAATGAAACACCATCAGGGGAGACAGTTGCAAGCCCTTCGCTGAACTGGCTCGCCACCGCGAACTTCGGCTCGATCTGCCATGAGCCACTACGATCTATGTAACCCACCTTTGATCCCTGGCCGATAGAGCACAGGCCTTCGTTGAATAGGCCAAGACCGCGGAACCTGAATGGAACGTTCGTACGGCCGTCACCATCGATGAAACCCGAAGAACCATCCTCACGACAAACCGAAGCCAACCCCTCCGCAAAATAAGACCCGGCCGCATAGCTGGGCTTTACTACGACACGTCCGGAGCCATCGACATAACCAATGAGATCTTCAGCGCTGTCAGGCTTAGGTACTGAAATCGGATAGAGCATGAACTGGCTAGATAGTACACTTTCCTGTCGCTTCGTCGATTAAGCAGCCTGTGACAACCTCTCTCTTCTTCGGATTGGTTAACGCTGGATCAACCATGATTATCAAAGGCATGCGGAGCAAGTTGAGCAGACTCTCTCCAGCCGTGGCAGCAATCAGCGCAGCCGAGGGTCGGTATGCATTGATGGCCGCTGCCAGCGCAGGAATGGTCTTGCCCGCATTGTTCTCGTTCAAGAGATCAAGAAAGCTCCGAATCGCATTGTTATTCGAGTTGAGTATGCCATTGGCAGCTTGCCTCCACTGTGACAGACTCCACGAGTTTCGACTGGCACCAAACTTCTTCTCAAAGCCTTGCAGGATTTGGTCTGCGGCAGCATTGTAGGCACGATGCATACCATGGCCCCCCCAGCCGACTGTCTGGCACCGAGATTCGCCATTCCTTTCCTGTAGGGCTCTTCATCCCCCACCATATGCCGGTTCATCCCGGCGCTCTGTCTGGCACCAAGATCTGGTCGCAGCATGGCATCAACACGCCAACTAAACGAAAAAACTCCTGGCCCCGCGAGGGAGCCAGGAGTTTTGACACTTGCGGAGCAGCTATGGCCGCGGCTGGACCGGGAACGACGTGAACGCCCGCGCCACTCCGGGGAACGGCGCGTCGAACCGGATGCCCAGGCCGCTGATGTCAGCGTTCGGCGTGCTGAACTCCAGCGTGCCGCGCTGGTTGGCGCTGGCGGGGAACTGGTTGGTGGACTCAGTGGCGGTGTGGCCGCGCGGCAGCAGCGCGATGGCAGAGAGCGCCAACTGGTTGCCGTTCTCATCACGAACGGTGGCGGTGACCGTGATCGCTTGCGAGCTATTGTTAATCAAGGCGAACGAAGTCCCGCGTCCTCCGACATTGTCGAAGGGGAGGAGAAACGCCCGCGTGCTGCTGGTGAGGCCCACGGCTGCTTCCTGCCGCCCGACCATGTCGCGGAAAACACCCGAGCCGGCAATGCGTTTCGCGCTCACCAGTTCCACCCAACCCATGTTGAGGAAGGAATCCGTGCCGGCGGTCTGAATCGTGCGCGAGCCCCGCGCTGGGATGACGCCGTCGACAATGGAGGTGCGGCCGGGCAGGCCGACGAACGCCATCTCGAGCGGCACCGATGGCGAACGGCCCGTCGCTTGCGATCCGAAGAAGCGCAGGCTGAACGGTGCGGCTTCCGTATCGAGGTTCACCAGGGTGATGGTGGTCTGCCAGCCGGCTGAATCAGCGATGTGGGAGAGCAGTTGATTCGTATTAGCCCCCGCCGGTGGGCCGCTATCCTGCACCGTGATCGACACCGGGACGTCCGCAGTGAGGCCTTCGGACGTAAAGCGAATCCGTAGCGTGGTGGACTGCGTGCCCACCGCGAGGCCGGCCGGGAAAACGTTCACCGTGATGGTCGCGCCGTCCGGCTGCGGCGCGGTGCCGCCCGAGGGTGTGACGCTCAGCCAAGTCACGCTCGGCAGGTCCACCGAGAAGGTACGCAGCAGACCGCCGATGGCGGTTCCCCGTCCGGGAATCTGAATTGTCTGCGCCGGCGGCGCCACGCCGTTCAGCTGATGCTGGAACGTGAGCAACGCGGGAGAGACACTGATGCTGTTCACCGGAGCATCGCTGACGGTGAACGCCGTTACGGTTGCGGGATTACCGGCAGCGTTGGCGACACTCATCGTATAGGTGCCGCCGGCGAGCGCGGCCGTCCCCGCCAGTTGGGTGGCGGTGCGCGTGGACAGGATGCCGGGGCAAGGCGTGGCGGCCGGGCAGACGTTGGCCCCGACGGCAGTGGAGGTGAAGAGCACACGGGCGGTCGCCGTGTCGAAGTTGGTTCCGTTGACGGTGAAGGAGAACGGTTGGGCGCTCAGTAGGATGTTGGGCGTGAGGCTGAAAGAACTCACGGTGGGGTTCAGCACCGGTGGGGCCTGCGCGGTGGACTTCACCAGATAGAAGCGGCTGTAGTCGTCGTTAGCCTCCTGGAACCGGGACGAAATAATCCGGTCGCCGAGTCCATTCTCGTGCAGGTGGGTATTGTCTTGCTGTACGCGGATGCGGTTGGCGCCGTCGGCCTCCCGTTGAAGCACAAAGCGCGTGAAGCCGTCATCCGGCTGGAAGCGCGTCGAGAGAAACTTGTCACTGCTGGCGTCCTCGTGCAGATGGCGTCCGCTGCCCGCGAGAATGCGGTAGGCGCTGTTCGCCTGTTTCTGGAACGTAAACCGCGCAAACGCATCGTCGGCGACCGTCGTCCGCGTGCTGATCAGGCGGTCGCCAGTGGCGGCTTCTCCCCAGAAGCGTCTCGTCTCTTTGGTGAAGATTTTGTAGGTGCCTGTCCAGTCAGCGGCCTGAACTCCCAGGACTTCATAGGTACCCACATCGACGCCGGCGTTGGCGAATTCGAGGCGGCAGACCCCGGTCGTCGCCGCAACTCCAGTCTTTCCAATCTGCAGGCCGCCCTGGTGCATTGCTCGGCAGGTGTAGAACAGGCCGGCGCCGCCATCGGAGCCGGTATTGAAGGCTCCGGGCGGTACTCCGTTCGGGGCCGGGAGCCAGAGGGGAGTGACGTCGGTGGTCATCACTTCGTAGGTGGCCATGGGTACCGACTGCTGGTTGAAAGCCGTGCGGCAGCCCTCGGTGAAGCCCGGGCGGACTTTCCCGACGTGGATGCCTCCGGCCGTGGCGCCCCGGCAGATGAAGAGCGGTTGTCCGCCGGATTCGTTTCCCGCCGCCAGCGCGTTGGCCGGCACGGTGCCGTTGGCGGCCGCCACCCAAACATTGCGCAGAACCTCATAGTCCGCCGCGCGGACGGGGCCGTTGTTGCCGATATTGCATGCGTCGAAGCCTGGGCGGATCTTGCCAATTTGCATGCCCCCGCCCACGTAGGCGCGGCAGGAGAACAGCGCCTGTCCGCCCTCCGTTCCGGTCTGGAAACTGCCCGCCGGCACCACGCCGTTGCTCGCCGGCACCCACGCGCCGCCAAAGTCCAAGAGCACTTCAAAAGTGGTCAGACTCACCTCGGTGTTGGCGAACTCGATGTAGCATCGCCCATTACCCTGAAACGTCTTCCCCGGATGCGTCGCGCCTTGATGGGTGCCGCGGCAAACATACTCGGGTTGGCCGTCCCAGCCACCCACAAAGGCGTTCACCGGAATCGTGCCGCCGTTGACGGCGACCCATCTCGCAAATGGCTGTGCATGCAGGGACAGTTCACCGGAGATCAAGATCAGGAGCCCGAATAGCATCGGGCGGATCCTCTTGAAGAGTTGAGATATTGGAAGCATCGTCAGAACCTTTCTGAGGGCAACAAGCCCTCGCATCAACGCTTAGCGGCGACCTCCGGTGAAAACGGCCAACACCTCCAAGAAAACTTTGTTGGTGATGGAGACGAACTGCGCAGAGGACACCGCAGCAATGGGCGCCATTCGGAGTGGCACGACTTTTGAGGTGGCAATCACCGATGCCGCAAGCGCGAGTGTGTTACACTCCCGCAGCGATGGGTCAACACAGGAGAGCGGACGGGCCGAGGGGCCCTGCGGGGCCGCAGAATGGAGTGCCCGAAATGGCGGGTGAATGCCTCTGAACCAATGGGCGCGGGCGAAGGAGATTTTCTCCGAAGCAGCCGAACTGCCATTTGACGAACGGGCCGCTTTCGTCAATAGAGCCTGCAACGGATCTCAGGACCTACTGGCTTTTGTCGAACGTCTTTTAGGACGGGAGGACGGGGGAGGACGGGGAGGACGGGAGGACGGGGAGGACGGCGGGGAGGACGGCGGGGAGGACGGGGTCACGCTGGTAAGAGCCCACTGCAACAGGGTATCGCGTCAACGGCCCGACCGCACCAGGACGACGAAATCACGATGCGGAGGCGGCCT
>JALHNI010000062.1 GCA_022843605.1 Bryobacter sp. | reverse complement strand
GTGTGCTCTTCCGATCTCAACCGGAAGTAACCATGGCTTACTTTCACAAAGACGGATCGGTGGCGGACTGGTAAGCGGGGGCAATGATGAATCACTATCCAAAATCAGCCGCGATCCTCGAGAGGAACCGGCAGTACATTCCAGGCGGTGTCGTCTCGGTAAACCGGGCGACTCAACCCGAGATCGTCTTTGAACGCGCCCGCGGAGCCTACTTGTGGGACGTGGAAGGCAACCGCTACATCGACTACCATGCCGGCTTCGCGCCGCACTTTCTCGGCCACAACGATCCCTACGTCACTGAGGCGGTCATCCGCGGTCTACGTGACGACACCAGCTTGTATGGCTCCGGCACGACCGTGCAGGAGGGCCGCCTGGCGCAGTTGATCTGTGAGAACGTGCCGGCCGTCGAGAGTGTGCAGTTCCTGAATACGGGAAGCGAAGCGACGTATCAGGCGATTCGCCTGGCGCGTGCCGTTACCGGCCACGATCATCTCATCAACATTCAAGGCGGCTATAACGGCTGGCACAACGACGTCTCAAACAACCTGATGACGCCGCTCGAACAACTGGGGCCGCGCGTCTCGCCCGGCGAATACCCATATCATTCGATCAGCGCGGGCGTACCGGCTGATCATCAGAACCTGGTTCACAGCGTCAACTTCAACGACTTGGCTTCTGTCGAGTACGTCTGCGAACGTTATCCCATCGCGGCACTGATCACCGAACCAATTCTGCAGAACATCGGTATCGTCCATCCCGTTCGAGGCTATCTCGAAGGGTTGCGCGCGCTGGCTGACAAGTACAAATTTTTGCTGATCTTCGACGAGGTGAAAACAGGCTTCCGCCACGCCTTCGGCGGGTGCGCCACGATTTACGGCGTACAGCCGGACTTGGTTGTTTACGGCAAGGCCATTGCAAACGGCTATCCGCTAGCGGCGCTCGGTGGGCGCAAAGAGTATCTCGATCGTTTCGTCGACCCTACCGCTGCGCGTCGGGTCTTGCTTGCCGGGACCTACAATTCGCATCCCGTGCCCACGATTGCTGCGATCGCAACTCTCGAGCGACTGCTGATGGACAACGGCGAAGTCTATCGCTATACCGAGGAACTCGGCGCGCGCATGCAGGCCGGACTCGAGCAGATTGCCCGCGATCTCGACATCGAAGCCGTGGTGGCAAGACAGGGGTCAGCGTTCAGCCTATACTTTATGGATCATCTCCCGAAGGACTGGCATGACTTGGCGGCCAATCACCACTTCGACGCCGATGAGCGGATGCGCCGCGCCTTGATTGCGCGAGGCATCTATCCGTTTCCGCTTGCCACGAAGCAATGGTCGATCTCGGCTGCGCATACGCCGGTGGACATTGACGAGACGCTCGATCAGGTGAAAGGCGTGCTGCAGACCCTTGATGGTCTGCCGGTGCGCGTTCCGGTTACTGTGCGAGGAGATTGACGAGGGAGACCCTACCCGATGCTTTCCGAAGCCCACGATTCACAACCCGGTTCGATTGCGCGAGCGCTCAGTGTGCTTGAGTTTCTGGATAGTTCCCAGCGCGGCTGGAATATCTCCGAACTGAGCCGCCAACTCAGTGTGCCCAAAAGTACGATGCATCTGATTGTGCTCACTCTCGAACGTCTGGGCTATGTTTCGCGTGAGCCGGGGTCGCGCAAGTACTCGCTCTCGGTGAAGGTTTGGGAGTTGGGCCGCGGGCTGATGCGCAACATCCTCACGCCAGAGATCGCGCTGCCGCATATGAATGAGTTAGTCAGAAAAGTGCAACTTACAGCCCACTTGGCGGTGCTTGAACACGACCAAGCCATGTACGTCCAGAAGGTGGATTGTCCCGGGCTGATCCGGTTCGATACTTACGTGGGCAAACGTACAAACTTGCACTGCACGGCAGTGGGGAAAGTGTTGTTGGCGCATTCGCCAGAGGACAAAAGCGGACACATCCTGGAGCGCGAGCCCTTTGCCCGTTACACTCGCCACACGATTACGTCTACGGCACTTCTGCGCAAGGAAATGGCGAAGGTGCGCCAGCAGGGCTACGGCGTCGACGACCAGGAAGAGGAACTCGAAGTGCGTTGCGTGGCCGTTCCAGTCTTTCGGCGCACCGGCGAGCTGGTCGCCGCGTTAGGTGTTTGCGGCACCATTGGCCAGGTGCGGCCCGACAACATCGAAAAGCTGGCTGAGCGTCTCCGCGAAGCCGGGCAGAACATCATTTGCGCGTCACGACGCGCGCTGCGTGACCGCATCGCTTAGCGGCTGGTCCGGCAGCCACAGCCAAAGCGCCCCCACCCCAAGCGGCTGCAGGGCAACCAGAATCAGGAAGGCGAAGAAGTAATCGCCCTGCATGCTGAGCGAGCCCACTAAGGTGTTGAATAAGATCCCGCCCACCGCACCGGCCGAGCCCGCCAATCCATGCACCGTGGCAACTTCGCCTTCCGGAAAACCATCGGCGGCTACGGCGTGCATGTTACTCGCCCACACACCGACGCCAAAGGTACACAGGCTGATGGAGAGAATCACACCAGCCACCCCGGAGGCGTTCTGCAGTAGCGAGCCGGCTAGGACGAAAAGGGCGGCCACACTCATCATCACCTTGCGTGCTTCGATGGGCCGCGGGCGCCGCTGCACCAGTCGGCCCGAGGCATAGCCGCCGGCCAACGCTCCAAGGTCATTCCACAGGAACGGGATCCAGGCCAGCGCGCCCACCTCGCCCAGCGTGAAGCCCTTGGACGTGATCAGATACTCCGGTAGCCAGAACAGGAAGAAGTAACCGGTGGTGTCGCCGAAGAAACGCGTCGCCATGTAAGCAAGCGATCGCGGATTCGTAAGTAAGCGCGGCAGCAGCGTACGAATCGGCGTAGGCGCCGCCGGCAACGATTGTCCGGGCAGTGTGGGCTTGCGAGTCGCGAGGGCCCATAGCGGCAGCCATATGAGCCCGGACACGCCCGCGATGAGAAAGGCGCTGCGCCAGCCATAGTGCAAGCTGAGCCAGACGACCAGTGGCGGCGCGATCAGTGACCCGACGCCCGCGCCGCTTGTGAAAATGCCGGCGGCCAAGCTGCGTTGCGCGGGCGCAAACGATTGCGCCACCGTTTTCACGGCGCCTGTCCAGCCGCCCGGCTCAAAGAGGCCCAAGAGAAACCGATACGCGACCAAGCTGTAGAGCCCTGCGATGGTGGCATGCAACATACATGCGGCTGACCATAGGCCAACGAAGAGGCCCAGTCCAAGGCGCGCTCCGGTGCGATCAAGGATCAGTCCAGAGCCTAGATACATTACGCCGTAGGCCACCAGAAAGCCGTTCACGGCCATGGCGTAATCCATCTGCGTGAGTTGGAACTCGGCGCGGATCACGGGACTCAACAAGGACAGCACGACACGATCCAGATAGTTCAACAGGATCATGAAGAACAACAGAATGGCGATGAGCCATTGCTGGCGAGTAAGGGCGATTGGCGACATCGGCTAAGCCATGGTAGCGGCTTCCGAAGGCCCGTGGAAATCACTCTCGAATTCCGTCCAAGGTTTTGGACAAGCCTGCCCTTCCTGCTTCAGGCGCCAGGAGGATGGTTGCATACTCTCCGATAAACCTGAGGAGGTTTCTATGCTCAAAAGTTTTTCGTTGGGCTTGCTTCTGGCCTTCCCTGCCTTGCTCTGTGCGCAAGCCACTGGCACGATTCACGGCACGGTCGTGGATTCCACCGGTGCGGTGATCCCCGGCGTCGCGGTCACTATTACCAACACCGGAACGAACGTGGCTCGCGTTGTCCAGGCAGACGACTCCGGGCAGTATGTCGCCCCCTTGCTCCCCGTCGGCTCCTACAGTGTCGGAGCGCAGAAAGAGGGTTTTGCCAAGTTTCTGCAGACCGGCATCAAGCTTCAGGTCAATACGAACGTGCAGGCCAACGTCGTGCTGCCCCTACGCACCACGAACGAACAGGTGACCGTGAGTTCGGACGCCGTGATGGTGCAAACCACGACTTCCAATCTGGTTCAGGTCGTCGACCAGCGGCGCATTGAGGACCTGCCCCTCAATGGCCGAAACATTCTGCAACTGATGTCTTTGAGTGCCGGCGTTTCGGACCGCGGCGCGGCGGGCGGCACCCTGCAGGTGAACACGATCGGCGGTGGCTCTTACCATGCGCCGGTGTCCATTAACGGTGCACGTGGCAACGCCACGAACTTCCTGCTGGACAATGCCGACAACAACGACGGCTACACCAACATCGCCGAACCCTATCCGAATCCGGACGCAATTCAGGAGTTCAGCATTCAGACGAGTAACTTCGATGCCCAATATGGCCGCCAAGTGGGAGGCGTGGTGAATGCCGTCACCCGTTCGGGCACCAACCAATTCCATGGCACGGCATTCAACTTTCTCCGCAATTACAAGATGAACGCTCGAAACTTCTTCTCCGGTCGTGACGCGTTGAAGCGCAATCAATACGGCGGCACCATCGGTGGACCGGTGATGCTGCCGGGCCTTTACGACGGCAAGAACAAGACGTTCTTCTTCTTCTCGTATCAAGGCACCAACCAGCGTGTGGCTTCGCCCGGAGCCCTGCGCAGCGCGCCCAGCGAAGCCATGAAGCGTGGCGACCTTTCCGCCTGGCTCACCGCCGATGGTCGCGGCGCGCTCCGTGATCCGCTGGCGACCACCCAGTACTTTCCGAACAACATCATTCCGCAATCCCGATTCGACCCGGTCTCACGCGGGCTTCTCAACTACATTCCCTCGACGTCTGATCCAGCCTACCAACTGCGCCTGAATACGCCGGTGAACCCTACCGACGATGAGCAGTACATCGGCAAGATCGATCAGGTGATCTCGTCGAAGCAGCGAATTTCCGCCCGCGTGTTCTATCTTTACTACGACCGCAAGTGGGTATCAATTCCGAATAACCTGCTGTATGTAGTGACGGGCCAGTTCGGCGGTTCCACGAGCATTACGACTAACCACAGTTATGCCTTGTCGCCACGCCTACTAAACGACTTTACGGCTACGTTCCATCAGACGACGCCGAAATCTCAGCCCTCGCAGGACCTCGACATTTCGTTTACCTCGCTTGGCGCGCGGTCACGTTATATCCCTGGCTTCGCCACGATGGACGTTAGCATAGCAAACTGGTCTGGCATCAGCCTTGGTTTAGGCTACTACGCCCCTCAAGCGACTTATCAGCTCGCCAATACGCTGAGCTACGCCACCGGACGGCACAATTTGCGGGTGGGCGGAGAGGCGAAGCGGTACCGGCTGGACATCGCGTCTTACTGGATGAGCGGCGGTACCGCAACGTTCAATGGACAGATGTTGAGCGATCCCGGCCGTTCAAATGCCGGGAGTTCCTTCGGCGAGTTTCTCTTGGGCACCGGCGCGGCATGGCGCCAGCAATCTTTCTGGAACAGCCGGATCTACAACTGGAGCACCAGCCTCTTCGTACAGGACGACATTCGCCTGACGAAGAACCTCACGCTGAACGTGGGTCTGCGCTGGGACCCACGCTTCGACATCAAAGAAGTCTACAAGAAGCGGATGACCTTTATCCCGGGACGCCAGTCCGTCACTTACCCAAACGCACCGCAGGGCTTGCTCTTTCAGCGGGATCCTGGCTTTGAGAACGGCATTATTCCCACGCAATGGAACTTACTGTCGCCCCGTTTCGGCTTCGCTTATCAACTGCGCCCGCGAACGGTGATTCGCTCGGCTTACGGCATCTTTTACGACAGTTTCATGGCCATCTTCAACAACCGCACTGCGGCGGGCCAACCCTTCGTAGCGCAGTCGGTGATCAATGGTCCCTACCAACTGGCGGATCCCTACTCTGGCGGCGCGATCCTCGATCCGACGCCGGTGGTTCCGGGGCAAGGCTTCCGGTTCACGCCGTACGGCACTTGGGGACTGCAGGCTTCGGATCTGCGCGTGGGTTATATGCAAAACTGGAACTTCGTCGTCGAGCAACAACTCCCTGGCGACTGGTTGGTGCGCGGTGCTTACGTGGGGTCGAAGGGTAGCCGCCTGTTGAACTCGCCCGAGATCAACCCGGCTCTCTACGGTCCCGGCGCGACGGCGGCCAACATTAACCAGCGACGCATTTATCAGCCGATCGGTGGTCTGCAACTCGCGTCCGGCAGTGGCTGGTCGAAGTATCATTCTGCGCAATTCACAATCCAGAAGCGTTTCACCCATGGCTTCAGCGTTCTGGCGAATTACACGATCTCGAAGTCAATTGACATCTCGTCCTATGCTACGGCGGAGGGCAACAGCACCGGGCCGGATCCCTTCAATTTCAATAACAATCGCGGGCCGTCGGACTTCGATATTCCCCAGCGCCTGGTGGTTTCCGGCATTGTCGAGCATCCGCGGCTCAAGGGGATGCACCCGGTGGTCCGGCAGACGCTGGGTGGCTGGCAGAGTAACTTCATCTTTACGGCTCAGGCCGGAACGCCGTTCACGGTATTGAGCGGCGTGGACAACGCGCTGATGGGAATCGGTGCCAACCGGGCCGACCTGACTGGTCAGCCGATCGAACTTGGCGCCGGCCGGTCGCGGGCCGATGAGATCAACGCTTGGTTCAATCCCGCGGCTTTCCGCCAGAACGCCATTGGGACGATCGGCCTGATGGGTCGCAACCGCTTGCGGGTCCCCGGCTTCTGGAACGCAGACTACTCCATTTTCAAGGAGTTCAACATGACGGAGCGCGCCCGCATTCAGGCACGCGGCGAGATGTTTAACGTCTTCAACCACACTCGTCTGGGCGGCCCGACGTCGACCGTAACGAGTCCGCTGTTCGGCCGCATCACCAGCGCCCTCGATCCCCGCATCGTGCAGATCGCCCTCAAGCTGCTCTTTTAAACGCACAAAAAAACAAAGGCCGGATGCACCCATGCGGCGGCTTCCGGCCTTTGTTTGTTCAGCCCAAAATCTCCTTCAAACTGCGTCCCACGATGGCCGGCTCTTCGCCGCGCATCATCCACACCGAAATGAGTAACTGTCCTGGCCCCGGACGTTGCACATGGATCGGTGGCTCGTGAGCGAGTAACTTTTCTACCACCTGCTGCGACGTAAGCCCGCGTGAAGCCTCATCCCACTGCACCGTGACATGGGGTAACTCGTTGGCTATTACCGGGATGTGCCTCTCCGTTGTAATTCCCTTTGCACTCTTCAACGACTTCCGGATAAGTTCCACCCGCGCTTCGAGCTCCCGCCATTCGGCCTGGTGATCCGCCTTCAGATAGCGTTCCACCGCGGCCAGCACTCCGCAAAGCTCTTCCTTACCAACTTTCATGCCGCGTCCAATGCCTCCAAAGGGTGACATCGCCGGCTGCGCCGCTTCAATGAGATCTTTGCGCCCCAGCAACAGTCCGCTGGCTTGAGGACCACGCAGCGCCTTGCCGCCAGAGAAGATTACTAAGTCGAATCCCTGGCGCGTGTACTTCCACAGATTCTCCTTCGGCGTGGCGTCTGAGGCGGCGTCGTTCATGGTCGGTACGCCGCGCGCCTTTCCGATCTTCACAAACTCATCAGACGAAATCTGCCCCAATGGCTCGGCCTTGTTCAGGAAGAACATCATGCCGGTGCGCTCGTTGATTGCCGCCTCGAGTTCCTGGCGCGTCTCTACTGTAACGATCTTCGCTCCGCACAACTCCATCTGGTGTTCATAGCCCGAGCGATGAGCCTTCTGCTGAATCACCTCGTAGCGAATGCCGTCGCGGCCCGGCAACTGGCGTAGCTTCTTCTGGTCGCCCTGCGATAGACAGGCGGCGGTTCCCACGGAGATCGCCGACGCCGCGCCGCAGGTCACCATCGCCGCCTCTGCCTTAAGCAATTCGGCGATTCGTGCGCCCACCTTCTTCTGGAGTTCCGGCACCGGAATGAAGAAGCGAGACGCTTCCTCCATCGCCTGGATGACCTCGGGGGGCATGATGGAGCCACCCAAGACCGTCACGACGCCCACTCCGTTGATCACCGGCTTGATGCCCAGGCTCTGATACAAGGGCGAGGGCGTCCCGGCACTCAGTACTGGCTTGGCGGCGGCAGCGGCAGCCGGAGCAAGCGCTCCAGCTTGAATCAGACGACGGCGTGTGGTTTTCATTTCCCCCAGTATACGGCGGAGTCCGCTACCGGACCACCATCACCGGCGCCTGCCAGAATGCCGCCTTGCCTGAGCCCGGCTCCACCACTGTGATCTGGCAAAGGTGCTCGCCCTCTTCCAGCTTCTCCAGGGCAAAGCTGAACCTCAGTGACATCGTTTTCAATCGATTGGCCGCTGCGTCCTCCACCCGTAGCGGCGCCGTCTCAAACACCTTCTGTCGATCGCGATAGAACGTCACGAAAGCCAGCAGCGGTTTCGCCGCGGTCGCATCCTGCTGATACGCTTCCAGCAGAACGTACAGCTCCTTCGCCCGGCTAAAGACCCGGGTCACCGAGGGGATCAGCTTCTGGCCATCCTGCATCAGTGGACTGACGGCGTGTGCTCGCTCTCCCTTTTCCTTGCCTGCCGTAAAAACAGCATCCTTCAGCTCCACCCGTTGACTGCTGAGAACCACGGAGCTGATCGGAATCCGCGCCTGCTCCCGGTTGAGATTCGGAATTAGCAAGTGCATCGTGTAAGTTCCAATTCTTCCGGTCTCGGAATCGCGGGCAAGGAACTTTACCCGATACCTGCCGGGCAGCAGCGTAAAGCCTGTGTCGTATTGAATGGGCCGCTTCGCCAACTCCGCCGCGCCCACGCCGGTCAACTTGATGTCGACCTTGTCTCGCAAGTTTGTAACAGTTCCGCCGTACTCGTCCCGCACTTCTCCAATAAAGTCAATCCGCACATGGTCCGCGCCTCGCCGCCGAGCCGGCACCAATTCACTTCCGGGAATCTTCACCGCCAGAGGAACGAAGTATTCGGCCCGATTCAGCTGGAAGTAGCCAAGCTCCATCGCGATCGTCAGCTCGGTGATCGGGTCGTCGAGCAGCAGTGCATCCTCCAGTTGGCGCTCCTTATCCGCGGTCGTGAACTTGGCGAATACCTTGCTCGCATAGAAGCCTTTCCGGTAGTCGAGTGCTCCGGTGATACCTCCGTTCAGAGTCACTTGGATCTTGCGGAACTTACCGTCGGCCTTCTCGTTCGTCGAGTAGTAACCCAGAATGTAGTAGCTCGAGGAGGCCCGTTGCGCATCCACGATTCCCTGCGAGAGATCGTTAGAATCGAGCAACGCCTTCCCACCCGTGTCTGCAGCCAAGGTCCAGAGCGTATCCTGCGATCGTTGTAGTGCCGCGCTCACCGCGTTCGCCCCTGTACCGTTGTAGACAGACCCTCCCCCGGGTGAGCCCGTGGTCGCGTCTCCCAGTGGCGCTTGCGCCACCAGGCCGCGAGCATCCACCGGCCAAAGCGCGACGCCGGCCCGAATTGCGGCGTTGATCGTCGCATGTAACTGCGCCTGGTTGTTCGTGCCGTTTAACCGCAATCCACTCGCAAAGTAGATCAGCGACTTCTTTTCGTTCAGCCGTCCGAGCATAACGGCCGCGGTCTGCAGTGCGGCCAGTTGCCGATCTGTGAAGAAGATACTGAACTCGGCATCGTTCTGCCCGAACGCCGCGCCGGCATCGGCCTTGGCCGCGGCGTCGACGACCGCGTTCTCATCCTCACCAACAATTAACGTCTCGATTGTCCCCAGGAGTCGGCCCCGATCCGCGGTGAAGTCCTCAAGCACCTGCACCGAGCCGCTCTTGAAGGCCATAATCGCCACCAGATCCGCGGTTGTCATCTTGGACCGAAGGAATCGCTTCGCGGCGTTGAACGCCCTCAGTTGGTCGGCCATTGGCATCGCCGTCAGATCGAAGTAGATTGCGAGCAGCCGGTGATTGCGGTATCGGTCATCTCCAGGCGCCGGGGGAACGATCTGGGTGTGCGCCAGACGAGGGAACGGAGCTACTCGTTCGTTGGCCGGAATCGGCTCCGGATTGGCCTCCGTGGCCACCTGCTGAAACTCGAAAAACCTGATCTCCTGTGGCACTCCGTCTTCGCTGAGTTTGAAGTCCTTGGCTGTCAAGCCGGTGATGGGCTTTCCCTCGTGGTCCTTCACGGTTACGGTCTCGATCACCAATTGCGTGCTGGCTTTGAAGGTGACCGCTTCTCCCGCTTGATTCGTTCCCACCTGCGCGGTCAACTTGAGGGCAAAGGCCAACGCAATCCAAAAGCGCATCCGGTTAGAACCTCATCCGGAACGTAAGTTGTACGGTGCGCATCGGCTGCGCCGCATTCGGCAAGCCAAACTGGGCATGGCCAAATACGGTGTTCCAACTCAGATAGGTCGGCGTGTTGGTGGCGTTCGACGCATCGATGCGTAGGTCCATGCTGACGCGGTCCGCCGAGCGGAACATTCGCCCAACTGAGGAATTCATCACCAACTGCCTTGGTCCGGTAATTGAGTTCCGTCCCGCGTTGCCCCACGTCCCAGTTGCCGGCACCGCGTACGCCGCCGAGTTCAAGGCGAATCCCGCAGGAGACTCGTATAGGGGCGCACCGGTGTAGTCGGGTCGCAAGTTGCCCGTAACCCCCGTTCCTGGCACGTTACCCACTAAGACCGGCGAAAGCGGTAGCCCCGTGCCCCAAGTTACCTGCGAACTGACCGTCCAGTGGTTCAGAAGCATTCCCATCCACTCGCTTCGCAATGCGCTGCCCCGCCTGCCCATTCCGGTGGTGTACTGGGTGCTGACGCTCAATAGATGGCGCTGGTCGAAATGTGAACGCCCGCGCTCCGCTCGCAGATCAAGCCAGTTCTGCGCGATCATGGCCCGTCCTCGTCCTCCGAGTAGCGCGTCATCGAGCGCCTTCGCCCACGTGTAGTGCGCCTCCGCGGCCAGACCGTTGCGCAGCCGCCGCCGAATCTGAAACACCCCCGCGTGGCGGCTTGAGTTGCCATTTGATGTTAGGTAGGTGTAGCCGGAGGGAGAAAGCGCGCTCAGTGGATAGGTGTTGGGTAGCATCTGCTGCTGTGATCGCGTACCCTTCGCTCCGTTGTAACTGGCCGTCAACTGCAACGCGCCGGGAAGATCACGCTGTATGGAGAGTTGCCAGGTGTGCAGATAGCCGGTCCGAAATGCCGGATCTACTGCGAATGTCGGTGCGATGGCGGCCACCGTTGTCGGGAAGCCGTTGGCTAGGGTGAGCGGAGTGCTCGGAGTATTCGCCAATCGCAGACTCAAGGAAAACGGTGCCTGCTGGGCCATCTCCATCGCGATCGGCTGATAGATTGAAGTGTCGTAGTAAACGCCGTATCCCCCGCGTACGATGGTCGACGTCGCTGCTGCCGGCCGCCATGCAAACCCAACTCTTGGTGCGAAGTTATTGCGATCCGGTCGCGGCAGGATTGACGTCGGAATTGCACTCGTGAACTGGCTTCCAAGATCAAGATTCACCAACCGGCCGTACCTCTCGCTTACCGGGGACCAGTACTCCCGCCGCACCCCGGCGTTGATGGTCAAGCTCGGGTTGATCCGCCAGTCGTCATTCAATGCAACTTCACTGATTCGCCCGCGCAAGTACTTGTCAGCGTTCCCGAACGCGATAGAGCTCGTATCGGGTCTGCCGAGCAGGAATGCCGCAAAATCTGTTCCCGCCTCCGCACCGTTGAAAGCAAATGTGCCGCGTGCGTCCTTTTGGGCCAGGATATTGAACTGCTGCCGTCTCAGAGTAAGGCTCGTTTGCACGTTGTGGCCTGCGCGGTTCAAAAACAGATCGACGGAAATGCCTGCAGTCTGATTGCGTTGCCACGATGCCTGGGCTAAACTCAACGGACTCATCCCGCTCAAGAAGATTAGGTTCGGCGGTCCCCAATTGACGGCGTCCTGGTTGTTGCCCATGATCCCCGCTTCACCCGAGATATTCTGCCGTTGTGAGAAATATGGAAGCACTTGTGACCGCAGAGAGCTGTAACTAAGGGCCGCTGTAACGAAGGCTCGCGGATTGAGGTGTCGGCGATAGCGTACATCGGCGTTCAATCCGCCTACTCTCCCGGTGTCGAGGAATCCGAATAGATCCGGGGTATCCGTGCGGATGCTTTGCCACGCGAAGCCACCGGAGAAGAAATTCCGTTTCACCATCTGATTCATCCTCAGTTGTAGGTCATCCTGGTGATGACCGCTGACCAGGGGAACCTGATAGTTAAAGCGCGAGTTGCCTGCGAAGTTGGGTTCCGGGAACAGGCGCAAAAGCGCGCGTGCTTGCGGGCTGATCTGTGACTGGGGAAGTGTCGCACCCGCCAAGATGCCGGCGCGCTCCAACGCCGTCGGCATCAACCCGGTTTGCGTTGTTGCGGTGCTATTTCGGGTCCATTGATAGTTGAGGGTAAAGTTGGGTCCCTCGCGCTTCGGCCTTCCCGGAATTCTGAGCGGTCCGCCAACGGAGAACAGTCCCTGCATTCGGTTGTATTGAGGCTTGAGTGTATCTTGGCCCGTCAACGAGTAGGAGCGTGCGTCGAACGCGGCATTGTTGAGGGTGAAGCCGAGGTTGCCGTTGTAGAGTGATCGTGGCCCCCTCCGATTGTTACCGAAGGCCGGTAACTGAGCAAATGGTGACGTGTTGGCGTTGTTCACGGTCCCGTTGATCAAGAGGCCGTCGGCCGCCTGCTGGGTGAGTTCTGCTGCCGCAGCCGGATCCTGTTGCGGTTTAGATGCTGCTCGCGGTACTGCTTTCGCGGCCGTGACTTTTGTGCGCTGAAACGTCGACGGCGCCTGCTTCACCACTAAACCCGCCAAGCGCTCAGTCGGCAAGAGCAACATGTTCCACACTGCCTCGGAACTGCCGCCCGGAAATTCTCGATGCTCAGGCCGGAATAGCTGCATTTCGACCGCTACCGCCAATGGCTCCGGGCCCACAGTTAGGCTGTAGTTCCCTTGCGCGTCAGTAATCGCAAAGTCCCTGTTGCCGGATTGGGTAACCACTACGCTGGCACCGGGCAGGGGTAATCCGCCAAACTTCACCGTGCCGCGATGGTCGGCCCCCGTTACCGCGCTCGCCAGGCAAAGCAATGCTTGGAGCCCGCGAAGGATTGAGCCTTGCATATCGATTTCCCACCGCGTGCGCTAATTCTCGGACGGCTTGTCGATCTTCTCGATAATCAGCAGGGGCACCGGTGCCCTCTTTGACTCAAGTTTCAAGCCCAGTTGCTCCTGAATCGCCGCGAAGATGGACGGCCCACTCTCGCCGGAAGGCCCGCCACCCTCCGGCCCGTCTGGTGTCCATTCCAGCTTGAAGTCATAAGCACCTTTGAGGCCGGTCTCGTCGAGCACCGTGCGGCCCACTACCTGAGAGAGTGAGTTAGTCAACATCTTGATTGATGTGCCGGCGCCGTTCACTACGCCGCGCCCGACTCGCATGTTAACCGGCTTGCCCGTATCGCTGGATTCGGAGAGTTTGTGTCCTCCCTTGGCGAGAGTCAGTGCATACGCGGGCATCTCGCGCGTTTCTGCACGCAGAACCAACCCAAAGCGTTCAGCCAGGAGAGCTTGCACTCTCTGTCGTTGGCGGTTGAATTGGCTTTCGAACTTCTCCCGGCTCATGCCAGGACCAGGCAACTCCTCGGCTTGGTCCGGGGTGCCGGTTAGGTTGTATTTTTCGTCTCGAATCCACGCCGGGCCGCCCGTAACCTGGAATGGCCGTAGGTCGTACGCGAATCTGATCAATTCCAGCGCCGTCGTATTCTCGGTGCGCAAACCGCCTTGCGGACCCGGCATGATCCGCACCTGCCGCGAATTGGGATCTCCCGGACGAATCGAAGCCACCTCGAATTTGTATTGTGGCGGCGGCGGTAAAGTCTGCGCACGCAAAATACCAATGGCGAATGGCACCGAAACCACAGACACTCCAAGCGCCGCCAGCATGGCGGCGCGAGTCAACGTCAGCCGCAGGGGATTGCGCTCCGCCATAATCTCCTCGATTCGTTTTCTCAAGTCGGCTCCGCTAACTCCGGCAGCACAGACAAGCGGCGATTCGATACAGAATTTGCAGACGTTCAGAATGGACTGCGCATAAACTTCCGGCCTGCGCCCCTCCTTCAGTACCGCCTCATCGCAGGCCCGTTCACGCTCTTCAACCATCCGGTTGCCGATCCACCACACGAGAGGGTGGAACCAGAAAAGCGTTTCCACCACCATGTGGAGTGCGGCCGTGAAATTGTCGCGGCGGCGTACGTGCGAGAGTTCGTGAGCCAGAATCGCATCCAGTTCCTCCGGGGTCAGCTTCGCCAGGATTCCTTTTGGCAGTAGAAGGACCGGCCTAAAAATGCCAAAGACCCCGGGCTCGATCAGCGTCGGAGCGGCCAGCACTGGGATCGGGGCCGCAATCGGCAAGGGAACGGACTTGCGACGGGCTGCAGACAAACTCCGCCAACGGCGGAACCAGAGCACTGTGATCGCCATCGCGCCGACGGTCCACAAGGCAGCCAAACCGAGCGGCCAACGTGAAGGCCTCGACTCCGCCGAAGTCGTCCTCGGTGCCGGAACCGGCGCAAACGATGCCGTGATCTGTTCGACGGACCGCCGGCATCACCTGCGGCATCACCGGTATCTCAACCCGGGTTCCCAGCGCGACGAGCAAAGAGAAGGGAATCAAAAATTTCGCCGATGCCGCCACCCAAAGCGCGTGCCGCGTCTTCGCCTGGTTCTGCTTCAAAGCCAACGCGGCCACGGCCACCACCGCCGCAAACAACGTCGACTGCCACAGGTGATTGACTACTTCGTTCATCGCTCTTCTTCCTTTCGCGCCAGTTCCCTTAACAACTTCTCTGCGTCGCGGACATCGCTCATCGTCAGCTTGCCCGATTCCACCAGATGGGCCATCACCGGTTGGGTGCGCCCGCCAAAAAGGCTCAGCAATTCGTCGATTAGCCTTCCGCTAGCGGCCTCACGCGAAACCACCGCCTCAAAGATATGGGCGTTGCTGATCTTCTTCGCTCGTCGCACCGCACCCTTGTCTTCCAACCGGTAAACCGTTGTCTGGATGGTGGTGTAAGCCGGGCGGTCGCGATCAGGAAATGATTCCTGGATCTCGCGAATCGAGAGCATCCCTTGTTTCCATAGGGCGTCCATGATCCGGAGTTCGAGCTTAGTGAGTTTGGGCAGCGGCATCGATTACTACTATAGCTGTGTGTGAGACTACTATGCCGCCAATTTGTTAGCGCAAATTCCCAAAAGATTTTACTCCTTGACAATCTACACATCGTCCCGCTATTTATATGTAGAACGACATAGAGAAAGATGGCTGACAAAAAATCCGACCTCCTCCAAGGCACGCTCGACATGCTGATCCTCAAAACCGTAGCGCTCGGCCCGATCCACGGCTACGGGATCTCTCTCCGCATTCAGCAGATCTCTGAGGAGGTCCTGCAGGTGCAGCAGGGCAGTCTCTATCCGGCCCTGCACCGGCTGGAGCATCGCGGCTGGCTAACCTCCCAGTGGGGCGAAAGCGACAACGGCCGCATGGCGAAGTTCTACCAACTCACCCCCTTGGGCGAAACGCAACTCAAGGCCGAATCAGAGAACTGGACCCGGCTCTCGAACGCCGTCAGCCTGATCATGGCCCTGGAAGGCGGCTCGAAGTGATCCGGGGCTTCTTCTCGACCTTGTTCTCGCGGCGGAAGGCGGATCAAGAGATCGACGCCGAACTCCAATTTCATTTGGCGGCCCGCGCAGACGAACTGCGGCGCCAGGGTCTCAGCGAAAGCGGGGCCCGGCGGCGCGCGCGTCTCGAGTTCGGCGGGGTCGACCTCATCGCCGAGGAGTGCCGGGACTCTCGTCCCGCGCGTTGGCTCCATGACCTGCTGCAGGACCTCGATTACGCCTGGCGCATGATGAAACGCAGCCCCGTAGTTTCGGCGGCCGCCGTCCTCTCGCTCGGACTGGGTATCGGCGCCAACACTGCCATCTTCAGCCTGATCGACGCGATCCTGCTGCGTGAATTGCCGGTGGACCGGCCCGGCGAACTCGTCGTCTTGAACTGGCAAGCCCGGGAGCGCGGCTCGCTATTCAAAAGCTACTCCGGCTCCATCCGGCCACCCGGGATGCAGGGCAACGCCTTCTCCTACGCGGCCTTTGAATCGCTGCGGAAGCAGGAGCAGTTCACGCACCTGGCCGCCTACCTGGGAGTTAACCGCTTCAGCGTCGCGGCACGCGGCCAGACGAACGCCGTCAGCGGACAGTTGGTTTCCGGAAGCTATCACACGCTGCTGGGCGTGCAGCCCGCTCTCGGTCGACTGCTGCAGCCTGCTGATGACCAGCCGGACGCGCCACTGGCCGTCGTAGTGAGCCATCGCTTCTGGGAACGCTCTTTAGGTGCTGACCCGTCCCAGATCGGTCAAGGCCTGCGGGTGAACAACGTCGCCGCCACGCTGGTTGGCGTCACCGCTCCCGGATTCTTCGGCCATGAAGTCGGTGCGCATCCTGACGTCACGTTGCCATTGGCCAAAGTGCGCGACGTAGACCCTGAGTTCTTCAGGGGATTGAGCGATCCGTTTACCAACCGCACCAGTTGGGCCTTCCAGATGATGGGCCGCCTCCGCGAGCCCCGCACGCCGGCGGGTGAAGTGGAGCGCAGCCTGACGCCAGTATTGCTCGGGACCCTGGATCCCGCGCCCGCCAAGCCTGGCCTGGTCCCACGAATGTTGGTCGAACCCGCGGCGCGTGGAATTAGCGGGCTACGGCGTGGCATCGACGCTACCTTCGCCATCCTGCTGGGCTCGACGCTGGTGGTGCTGCTGATCGCTAGCGCCAATGTCGCCAACCTACTGTTGGCGAGAGCCATGGGACGCCAGCGCGAAATCGCTGTGCGCCTGTCGATGGGGGCTTCGCGGAGCCGTCTCTGGCGTCAGATCCTCAGCGAATTCCTGCTCCTGGCCGCCCTCGGCGCTGCGGCCTCGCTCCTGGTAGCCCTGCTGGTGCCTGGATGGCTGATTACGCTTCTCCCATCCCGTGACGGCGACGCTGCCAGCATCGTTACCGGTCTCGACTGGCGGCTCTTGCTGGTGACTTCCTCCGTCGCGCTGGCGATCACCCTGGTGTTCGGCGCGATTCCCGCGTGGCGCGCCACTCGTCTCGACCTCTCTGGAGCCCTCAAGGAAAACGCCGGTAGCCTGGGCGTTGGCGCCAGCACCGCCCGCGGCCGCATTGGCAAGATCATGATCGCGGGACAGGTAGCCTTGTGCCTTCTGCTGCTCGCCGGTGCCGGCATGTTCGTCCGCACCCTCGTGAATCTGAAGACGGTGGAACTGGGCTTTGCCCGTGAGAGGGTAGTGCTTTTCTCGCTGAATCCGGCACAGGTGGGCTACGGCGATGAGCGCCGGGCTGCCTTCTATGAACGGATCGTTAAGGAACTCGACGCTGTTCCCGGCGTCCAAAGCGTCTCGGGTTCTAGAGTCCGTCCGCTTACCGGGGGAGGCTATTGGGACGAAGTCTCCTCTCCTCAGTTCAACCTTGGCGGACGCCGGAGCCTGGGCGTCGGCATTCACCTGGGCCTGCCACACTTCGCCACCACTCTGGGCGTGCCGATGCTTTCCGGCCGGGATCTCGATGAGCGGGACCGGGCCAATGGGCCGCTCACGATGGTCGTGAACGAAACCTTTGCCACCACCGCTTTCGGTGGGCGCAACCCGGTGGGGGAAACGGTCCTGCTGGGTGACCGCGACGGCCAGCCGCACCAGATTGTCGGCCTGGTGCGCGACGCCCGGTACGAGCGAATCCGTGAGCGCACACCCACGGTCTACTTGGCTGCGGCCCAACGGAAGGCCATGCCCGAAGAGATGACCTTCGCCGTGCGTACCCACGCCGTTTCATCCGCGCTGATTCCGTTGCTGCGGGCGGCTGTCGCTCGGGTGGAGCCCAACATTCCCCTCATTGAGGTGCGAACTCTAGACGAGCAGATCGATGACTCGCTGCGCTCCGAGCGCATGTACGCCTTGCTCTGCGGCATTTTCGCCTTGCTCGCTCTCGTGCTCTCTGCCGTCGGTATCTTCGGCGTGATGGCCTATCAGGCTGGCCGGCGGCGCCAGGAGATCGGCGTCCGACTCGCGCTGGGCGCGGGCCGGGATCGCGTTATTGCCATGGTCCTGCGCGAAAGCATCCTGATGGTGTTGGCGGGCATCCTCGCCGGGTTGCCGCTGGCCTATTTCCTGCCCAAACTGATGGACCAGTTACTTTTCGGACTCAAGGCGAATGACCCTTCAATGTTCATCGCCGCCACCCTGATACTTCTGGTTACCGCCATCGCCGCGGCGTGGATTCCCGCCTGGCGAGCCGCCCGTCTTGACCCAATGACGGCCCTTCGCGCAGAGTAAAGAGTAAGTGGCTCACTTACTGCCGGTCCCAGGGGAAAGCCGCCGTGGGCGGGTTCGCATAGCGTTTCATCGTCACGACCAAGGTCTCGCCCGCCCCCGGCGCGAGCCGGGCGGTGAAGCGCGGGCCCTTGAGCGCCACCCGCCGGCCGCCGAACTCCACCGACACTCCCTGATGCTCGCCGTACGCCCCCAACTGCACCACCACTTCCCGTTCATGCACCGGGCTGGTGTTGACGAGATTCACCGTGACGCTCTCCGCGCGCACTTTCTCCACCAGCGCCGCCACATCCTCGGGAAGACCCGCCCTTCGGGTGCGCGGGTCAAAATAGCGCAAGCGCGCGTGCAGAATATTGCCCGATGCGCCAGGATCATTGCCGCCAAGCATCAGGTTCACCAATGTCTCCGTGGCCACTGGATTGAAGCGCTGCGCTCCATCGGAAGGCCGCGTATCGGGCGTACTCTCGTCCTGCCGCATTCCGGCGACGCGGCGTCGCAATCGTTCAAAGTCGGCGGCGAGGGCGCGCCCCGGATAAGCCGGATTCTTGCCCTGTAAGTAATTCATCCAGGGATCCTGCCCTAAATGCTGTAAGTCGGCATCTTTCATCGACCACAGGTACAAGTCGCGCTGCACATCCAGATACTGATTTGCCGTGTATCCGTACCAACCCTGGTCGCCATGTTTCTGCGGCAACAGGGTACGGCCGTTCTCTTCACGTTTGGCCGCGTATAAGTTGGCGATCTGGCGGCGCAGCGGTTCGACGTAAGTCGGATCTCCGGTCAGCAGAAAGGCCGTGCCCAAGCCGGTGCGAGCGCCGCGCATATAGTAGTTGCGTCCGGTAACTGCGGGGTCAAAATTCCAGCCGAAAGTGCCGCCGTACCACTTACCACCCCACTCGCTGCCGGTCTTCCCGTCCAGGCCGATGTTGGTGGGGATGTTTCCGCCGTTCGCCAGAATGCGGTCGCGCCAAGCTCCCGCATACTCCAGCACCCAGTCGCGATACTTCTTCTCTCCGGATAACGCAAAGGCATTGAAGCCCAGCGAACAGGCGCCCATATTGAGCGGATGGTCGCCGCGTACGTTGGCCGCGGCGCGATAGCGCTCATGGCGCTCCGGATGCCCCTCCACCACTTCGCCACCCCAGTCAAAGACCGTCGCCGGCGTCAGAATCGGCCCGCGGCTGCCGTTCAACAGGCTACGAATAATTTTGTGCTGCTTGTCGTAGTTGGCGGCGCCAGGGTCCTCGCCCATGTAGAAGCCCGCGAAACGGCGCACGCGCCGCAGGTAGTCGCGATCGCGAGGCGACGACAAGGCATAGAAGTGAAACGCCGCCAGTCCTTCGCCCGTGTGTTCCCAATCGAAGGACGTCACGAACTCCTTGAAAAACATCGCCTGTTTTGCGGCTTGCGTCGAGGGTGCTTTGGCGGCCGTGAACTGCTTGAGATGCCCCTCCCAGATGCGCCGGTAGAGATCCAGCACCGACTCCCGCGCGCCGAGGGCGTGCAACAGCGTCCAGGTGTTAAAAGTCTCCATCACGTCGTCCGGACCGTCGTTGCCGCCCCAGCGCTCAACGCAGCGGAAATACCCCCGCTCATCGACATACTTTGCCGCGAACTCCTCAGCCGCGTCGGCGTAAGCTACCAGCAGCGCGCGCTCCGCTAGGGCCCAATCCGGAGGTGGCTGCGCCTTCTCAATGTGAATCACCGGGGTGGCCGCCGAGAGCAATAAGGTGAGGGTGAAGCCGGCGATGAGTCGAATCATGTTCAACTACTCTATGCCATCCGGCCTCCCGAAACGAACCGGGGAGTTATTGATTCTATGGCCTTTGGTTCATCGGGACGAGGTAGCGTTCCGGGAGGTCGCGCAGGTCTTACCCGGACTAGCCGACGGGAGTGCCGCAGCAATCGCCGATGGTCTGACGCAGTTGCTCGAGGATCACCGGTTTGGTGAGGTAGGCCCGCATTCCAGCCGCTTCGCATTCCTCGCGGTCTGACTTCAGAGCGTGGGCGGTGAGGGCGACGATAGGAGGTGCCAATTCGCCCAGATAGTGATTGATCTGGCGCGTTGCTCCGTAGCCATCAAGGATCGGCATCTGACAGTCCATGAAGACCAGGTCAAACGTTTCGCGACGGCAGGCCTCCACAGCTTCGAGCCCATTGGGTACCACCCGGATGCCCTTGATGCCGATCTTGTTGAGCAGGCCAACGATGATCCGCTGGTTGGTCGGATTGTCTTCGGCGACCAGCACCCTCAAGCCCAAAGGCGCAGGACGATCGGTGGCGATCGGCGGCGCGACGGTGGGCGGCTCCGCCGGCGTGATGGGCAAGGTTACGGTGAATGTGGAGCCGCTTCCGATCTGGCTGTTGCATTCGATCGACCCATGCATGGCCTCCACGAGCCGCCGGCAGATGGCTAGGCCGAGACCCGTGCCGCCGTATAGGCGCGTGGTGGATGAATCCACTTGAGCGAAATTCTGAAACAGAAGGGGCAGCTTATCGGCTGGGATGCCAATGCCGGTGTCCTCCACCGAGAGGGTGACGTGGCTCGCTGTCCAGCGGGCCTTCAGGTTGACCTGGCCGGAGGGTGTGAACTTCATCGCGTTGCCCAATAGGTTCAGCAGAATCTGACGGAGGCGGGCGGGGTCGCCTTCGATCCACGGCTGTTCCGGCCCTTCGGAAGAGATACCGAGAGCGATGCCTTTTTTCACGGCCATAGGGCGGAGCAGGTCGCCGAGGCCCGCCATCACTTGCAGAAGGTTCATCGGGATTCGCTCAAGTTGTAGGCGGCCGGACTCGATCTTCGAGAGGTCGAGCACGTCGTCGACCACCGCCAGCAGCGATTCACCCGAAGACCGGAGCGTACCGAGCAGTTCGCGCTGGACGCCATTGAGTTCGGTGTCGGCCAGCAATTCGGCGATGCCCAATACTCCGTTCATCGGTGTTCTTAACTCGTGGCTCATCGTGGCCAGAAACTCCGACTTGACGCGCGCGTTCGCCTCCGCGCTGGCTTTTGCCGCCTCCAGTTCACACGTGCGCTCCGCCACCCTCGCCTCGAGTTCGGCGGTGCGCTGCGACTGCTCACGCAGCCGGCGGCGGATGAGGAGGGCGATTAGGCCCAGCAGGAGAAACGACGCCGGCACACGAAACCACAAGGTCTGATGAAAGTAGGGCTGAATCTCCCAAGCCAGATCGGCCTCTCGTACGCCAGTGCCATCCAGCCATCGGGAGCGCAGACGGAACCGGTACTGTCCAGGGCCAAGGTTGTTGTACTGCACGGTGCGGCGATGAGCGGCCGGAAGCCAGCTTGCGTCCACCCCTTCCAGCCGATACTCCACCGCCACTTCGCGCGGCGTTGAGACCGAGAAGGCATCGAAGCTGATCTTGATGCGGGAGGTACCCGGCCGCAAGCGCATTGCGGACGTGAGAGGAATAATGGAATCGTCGGCTTGCAACTCCGTCAGCAGGGCCGATGGTCCGTAGTGCGGAACCGGGATGCGATCGGAGTTTAACGAGACCACGCCCTGCAGAGAGGCAAAGGCGAGATTCCCGTTCGGTAGCAATGCAGCGCCTTGCCCCCGGGTCATTCCGAAGTTTAGGCTGCGCAGACCGTCGGAGTGGGTGAGCCGTAGGTCCGGCGCTGGCATCCCGGCGATCCAGCGCGTGGGCTGCAACCGGACGAGTCCGCGGCGAGTGGCGGCCCAGAGCGAACCGTGGGCATCGCGTTGCAAGGAGAAAACGAAGTCAGTTTCCAGTCCGCGCGCACCCCAGGCACCCGCGGCGGGGTCCCAGTTCAGCAGTCCGCGGTTGGTGCCGATCCAAAGGCGTTGCGTGGGCTCGTCCCAGAATAGCGAGTAGATCAGTTCGTCCGGAAGGCGGTCCGGCGGAACCGGTGCGCGCTCTCCCTGCGGCGAGATCTGGAACAGGCGCTGCGGGTCGGCTCCCCAGAGCAGGCCGTTGGGGCCGACGGTGAACGTCTCCCAGCCGCCGCGCTTAGAGATCCGCCGGGCACCTTCGTTCGAAAGTAGAGACGCTTGCCGGTAAAGGCCGGAACTGCGGGAGACGTAGACGTGGCCCGCAACGGCGTCGGTCCACCAGCCGGTGGCCGGGCCGATTGATGCGGCTTCGGGGTCGGGGATCAACTCGGGGATTTGCCCGGCGAGGCGGTAGCGAGTGGAACCATTTCCAAAAACGAGAGTCCCTGAGACCGGATCTCGTGCCAGGTACCAAAGGTTGCCGAGCTTGAAGGGTACCGGCTGGCGTTGATTGCCTCGCCAGAACGTCAGGCCGCGATTCATAGAATGCGTCACCAGATCGCCTTGCGGATCAACCAGGATGGAGTTGATGAAGTCGCCGGCGATACCCTCCGCGCGGCCGAATGAAGAGACCGGCGAGTCACGAAAGCGAAGCAGGTCTCCCGGTAAAGTGCCGGCCCACAAGGCGCCTTCGCGATCCTCAAACAATGCCGTGACGGGCGCCTCGCTGAGATTGGCGTTGAACAGTAGCGAATCCATCCGCCCCTCACGAAAGCGCAGAATTCGGCCACGCCCGCCCAGCCAGACGGAGCCGGTGCGGTCTTCCAGAATGGGCTCGTGGGCACTGCTGTTGGAAAAGCCCTCGGGGAGTAGCCAGCGGTCGAGTTTTCCTTTATGCCAGCGCACCAGCATATCCCGCCCCCGCAGCCAGACCCGCCCATCTCGCCCGAGTTGGAGCCGGTCGTATCGGATAGCCGGTAGCTCAGCCAGTACCTGCGCCGGTTGGCCGGGGACTTGCCGCTCCAACTTGCCGTTCGGCGAAGCGCTCCACACCGCACCCCCAGCATCGATGGCCACCGCGGCAAGACGGTCGATCAGCGGCAAACGCGAGATCGGCGACCGTGCGGCAGTGGGCAGCAGGTCCGCGATCCCGCGAGGATCACTAAAGCGGATGCCGCCCGGCAGCGCTGTCAAGGCCGTACGCCAATTGGCGGTGCGCAGCTTGGCATCGGCCACGAAAACCGTCTCCACCGGCGTCCCGTCCGGCGGATGCGTTGCTCCAGCAGGCACCCGGATGATCGTCCCGGTTACGGTGATGCCCCACAAAGTCCCGTCCGAGGCGAGAGTGAGCGCCCGGAGGCTGCGGTCCAAAGAACCGGTGGAAGCCCAGGGTGAAGGCGCCGCCGTGGAACCGTTGAAACGGATGAGCCCGTCTGCGTGCGCGATCCACAGGAATCCATCAGGGGTCTGAGCGATGGCGGAGATGGTCTCTTCGGGCAACCCACGCGCCCATCCCCAATGGTCCAGGACGTATTGCGACGTCGGCAAAGATGGATCGAGGGCGAATAGCTGGAATGGTGCGATCAGCCCGAGGAGGAGTAAGCCAAAAGGCCGAGTCAGGCTAAGCCGGCCAATCCACCGGCCTACAAACACTACGGGCACCCTCCTCATATCGGCTTAAGCCATCCGTTGCAATAGAGGCTTAAATCAGGTCACTCCCTTCGGGGTGTAAGCGCTTGAAAAAAATGAATATTTCCCGATTGAAGTGAGGAACGCGAATGAAGAATGCCGGTTCAATTGTGGCAGATTTCTACCTTCCGGGCACTACTCATATCGCAGCGCCTCCATCGGTTCGATCCGGAGCGCGCGCCGCGCCGGGACCGCGCAGGCGAGCCACCCGGCCAGAAGCAGCAACAGCGAGACCAACCCATACGTGAGCGGATCCGTGGTCGATAAGCCTTCCACCAGAAAGCGGCTCAGCGGCATGGTCAGAAAATAACTGGCCGCCAAACCGAGCCCCAGGCCCGTGCCGATCAACCACGCCCCTTCTCCGAAGACCAAACGGCGGATGCGGCCGGGAGCCGCCCCGAGTGCAATCCTGAGACCGATCTCCCGAACGCGGCGCGTGACCGAGTAGGCCATCAGCCCATACAGTCCGATGCTGGTGAGCGTCAACCCCAACAAACCCATCATGCCGAGCAGGCCTGCGCCCACGCGGCTGGGCAGCAGCGCCATGCCCATCGCGCGGAGCATCGGCTTCACTTCTACCGCGGCAGAGGCATCCAGCTCGCTCATCTTGCGCTGCAGCGGCCGCACCAGCGAGTCCGGGTCCACGGCGGCCCGCACCATGAATTGCACCACTGCGGCGCGGCTGCCCCCGGTCTGCATCTCATAGCGCTCGAACATCGCGGGGCGTTGGTGGTCGTTCATCCAGGCGTACTTCGAGTCGCGCACCAGGCCGACGATCGTCCGCCGCCCTTCGCCGAAATGGACCGTGTGCCCAACCGGCGAGTGTTGGCCGAAGGCCAGCCGCGCAAAGGACTGATTCACCACGATCTCGTCGGTCCCGGTCGCCGAAAGCTCACGTCCCGCAAGTACCGGAACGCCGAGCGTTCGAAAATAGCCGGGGCCCACATAGTTTAAATGCCGACGTACCGCGATCGGTTGCGCCGACAGGTCCGTGCGGATGGTGCCGCCGTGGGTCGTGTCGTCGTTGAAGGGGATCAGCCGCGTGGGCGCCGCCGAGGTGACCCCCGGAACGGCGGCGATGGCCGCGGCCACACGGTCGACGAAGGCTTGGCGTTTTTGGGCTTCCACGTAGTTCTCCGGCACCAGCCGAATACTGACATAGAGCGTCTCCTTGAGGTCGAAACCTGGGTCAGCGTCGATTGACTGCAGCAAATTGCGGGCGAACAGCACGGCCGTGGTGAGTACGACGATCGATGCCGCCACTTGCGCCACCACCAGGGCGCGCCGCAGGTTCAACTTGCCGCCCATCTGTCGCTCGCCCTGCTTCAGCGCATCGCCGGCGTCGGAGCGGCTGGCGCGCCAGGCGGGCAGCAATCCCACCAGGAGCGCGCAGCCGATGCCGACGGCCGAGGCGTAAGCCAGCAGCCGCCAATCCGGCTCGATCCGGAAGGCGATCGGGACGGGGAGTCCATCCAGGGGCACCCGGCTGATCAGGCGCGTAAAGAGCAGATTCAGGAGCAAGCCCACGGATGTTCCGGCCAGCGAAAGCAGGAGACTCTCGGTCAACAGTTGCCGCAGCAGCCGCCCGCGCCCAGCGCCCAGGCTGGCGCGAATCGCAAACTCCTGCCCGCGGCTGGAAGCGCGGGCCAATTGCAATCCGCTAACGTTCAGGCAGGCGATCCCGAGCAGCAGGCTCACCACGGCCATCAACATGGCGATGAACAGCGAGAGCGATTTCTCCGAAGCCAGCCGCTGTAGCCCCGTTACCGGGCTGAGGCGGACGTCGCTGGCGAACTTGACATTGGGCTCCGGCAGCGCACGATCCAGTTCCGCGGCCAGCAGGCGCACACGTTCCCGCGCGGTTGCCGCGGAGACGCCTTCCGGCAGCCGGAAATAGAGCGCGACGGTCGTCGTTGCGTCACGGACCGGCGCATAGAGATCCGGCGCGAGTCCCATGCCCATCAGCGTGCGATGATCCTCCGGCAACACGCCGGTAACCGTGTGCGGGCGTCCGTCGAGCACCAGGGTGCGCCCTACGATCGACGGGTTCGCGGCCAGCCTGGCTTGCCAGAACCGATAGGCGAGAACCACGGTGTCCGGCTCACCGCGCCGGAGCCCGCGGCCCATCAGCAGCGGAATTCCGGCGTCTTCAAAAACGTTGTCCGTCACCCGCATCGCGAAGAGGCGCTGGGTCTCCTCACCGTTGCGCCAATTGATTTCGCCATCCTCGCGAATGCCCATCACGGCCGGAAAGGCCTTGGCCTCGCGTAGGAATTCGAAACGCGGCAGGTCCAGGTGGCTCCCGCCGCCCACCCGCACACTGGCCAGCGTCACGTTGTCGCGCGCTGAGGGCTGGCTCATCAGCACTTCCATGCTTAGGCTGAAAATGGCGGTGTTCACCCCGATGCCCAGCCCCAGCGACAGCACGGCAACGGCGAGAAAGGCCGGCTCACGGCGCAGTGCGCGCGCCGCGTAGAGCAGGTCAGCGCGCAGGTCCTCAAACCAGGTCCACTGCCATTCGCGGCGCGTATCTTCGGCGATGCGCGCCGGTGAGCCGAACTCGGCCCGGGCCCGCCCCAAGGCCTCCGCTCGCGACATTCCGGTGCGCTCCAGTTCGTCGGCGCGCTCCTCCAGGTGGAACTGCAACTCCTCGGCTAGCCCCGAGTCGAACTCCGGCCGGCGGCGCAGGAATGAGAATTTGTGACGGAATTCCATTGCGAGACTCCCTAAGCGTGGTCGAGCACGAGTTCAATGGCGCGGACCATGCGGCGAAAGTCCTGGTCCTCCTGCCGCAGGCGTTTTCGCCCCTCGTCGGTGAGCTGGTAGAAACGCGCCTTCCGGTTCGATTCCGACAAGCCCCATTCAGCAGTCAGCCAACCCTTAACCAGCATGCGATTCAGGGCCGGGTAGAGCGAACCCTCCTCCACGGTGAGAAACTCGCCGGAGCTCTCCTTGATGCGTTTGGCGATGGCGTAGCCGTGCAGCGGGCCGTTGGCCAGGGTACGGAGGGCGAGAAGGTATAGGGTGCCGGGCAACAGTTCGGGTGACGGGTTCATTCTTTCCTTGTCTGGACTATGTATAGCCTGGACCAGGAACGCCGTCAAGTCGGTCATCAATTAAATATTTAATACTTGACGGAACCGATAGCAGCCTCGTTCGTATCAGCTTTCATGATTCTTCGACGTCTCGCCGATGACCTCCTCCAGGACCTACGCCTGGCCTTCCGCGCCGGTCGCCGTGACACGGGCTTTTTCGCCGCGGCCGTCGCCATCATTGCGTTGGGGATCGGCGCGAACACCACCATCTTCAGCGTGGTGCACGGTATCCTCTTCCGGCCGCTGGAGTTCCGCGCCTCCGATCGTCTCGTGTGGGTCGCGAACGCGGGTGGTGGCGATGGCGGGCTCTCCTCGCTCACCTCCCGCGTCGGCAACTACCTCGACTGGAAGAAGATGAACACCTCTTTTGAGGACATGGCGGCCTACTTCGCCTTCTTCGACTTCGGCACCTTCACCCTGTCGAAAAGTGGCGAGCCGGATCGGCTCGTTGGCGTTGGCGTCACGCAGAATCTTCTTCCGTTTCTCGGTGTTGCGCCCGCCCTCGGCCGGAATTTCGTTCCAGACGAAGCCCGCGATTTTTCGGTACCCGCCGTCATCCTCACCCACGGACTCTGGCAACGCCGCTTTGGCGGTGACGCGGGCATCATCGGCCGCTCCCTGACGCTCAACGATCACGCGGCCGTCGTGGTGGGCGTGTTGCCGGCCTCCTTCGATTTCCGCAGCGTCTTTGCTCCTGGCTCTCGCGTCGACATGCTGGTCCCATTCCCGCTGAACGAACAGACTGACCGTTGGGGGAACACGCTCGCGGTGATGGGTCGCCTGAAGCCCGGCGTTACCGTGGCCCAGGCCCAAAGCGAGTTCGACGTCCTGAATGAGCAGATTCGCAAGCAACACCCAGAGCGCTTCCGCTTCGGCGCGCGCCTGGCCGGCCTACAGGACCAATTGACGAGCCGCTTCCGCCAAGGGCTGGTGCTGCTGCTCTGCGCCGTGGGTGTCGTGCTGTTGATTGCCTGCAGCAACCTCTCGAACCTGTTGCTGGCCCGTGCTGCCTCGCGCCGCAAGGAGGTGGCGGTCCGGTCGGCGCTGGGCGCCAGCCGCAGTCGCCTGGTGCGCCAGATGTTGACCGAAAGTCTGCTGGTCTCACTGATCGGCGCGGCGCTCGGCCTCGGCCTTTCGCTGTTGGCTATTCGCGGGCTGACGTCGATTCGCGAGGTGAGCATTCCGCTTCTGGCCACGGTCAGCCTGGATGGGACCGTCCTGCTGTTCACGGTCGCAGCCGCGCTGCTGACGGCGTCGCTGATGGGAATCGTTCCGGCCCTGCAACTTTCGGCGTCGCGCGAATCCGATGCGCTCAAGGATTCGGGCCGCGGCACCAGCGAAGGCCGCACCGGCGGCTGGGCTCGCGCGGCTTTCGTGGTGGCTCAACTGGCCATGGCCTGTGTTCTCCTGGTGGGTGCGGGCCTGCTGATTCGCAGCTTCCAAAAGCTTCTTGATGTCGACTTGGGCTTTCGTCCGGCGCGAACCGCCACTTGGCGGATTGAGACGGGTGACCGTTTCTCGAAGAACGTCGATCAGCGCGCCTTCTTTGAACGCGTCGTGCAGCGGGTGCAGCAGGTGCCCGGTGTCGAATCCGTCGGACTCACCGACGCCTTGCCCCTCAGCCGGGACCGCAGTTGGGGCCTCTCGGCGAAGGGCGTCCAATACCCCCCAGGTCAGTACCCTATCGCCCACCCTCGCATTGTCGACTGGCGCTATACGCGCACCATGGGGATTCCGCTGAAAGCGGGCCGCTGGTTTGAAGAAAGCGATACCGCCGATCGTCCCTTGGTCGTCCTCCTGAACGAGAAAGCCGCCACCCGCTTGTTTCCGGGGCAGAACCCAATCGGCAAGATCGTGCAGTTCAACGGCGAACGCCAAGTGGCCGGTGTCGTGGCCAATGTCCGGCATGAGTCGCCGGAGCAGGAAGGTGGCCTTGAAGCCTACATCCTGATGACGCAAGCGGGCACCAACTCGATGGAACTCGTGGTCCGGACGCGCCTCGATCTCCGGAACGTGGCGTCTGGTGTCCAGTCCGCCTTGCGCGAGATCGATCCCACACTGCCCGTGGCCGAGTATCAGACTCTCGAATCGCTCGTGGACCGCGCCGTCTCTCCGCGCAAGTTCCTCACGCTGCTGCTGGGCGCCTTCGCCCTGTCCGCCTTGGCGCTTGCCTCGGTGGGCATCTATGGCGTCGTCTCCTACGGCGTCGGCCAGCGGACCCAGGAAATTGGCATCCGTCTGGCGCTGGGGGCTACGCCCGGCGAAGTGCGGCGCATGGTCATGAGCCAGACGGCCGCCTTGGCCGCCCTCGGCATTGGCGGGGGTGTGTTGGTTGCCTGGTTGCTGAGCCGCGTCATCGCGACCTTGCTGTTCGGGCTTGAGGGCCGCGACGGCTTGACGTTCGGGCTAGCGGTGGCGGTCTTAGCCCTGGTGTCCCTCGCCGCCGGCTACCTTCCGGCCCGCCGCGCCTCGCGCCTGGATCCGATGGCGGCGCTGCGCTCGGAGTAAGCAATTCCGTCATGGAAGACTATGGCGGATATACTCAAGGCGATACAGCTACACCTACGACGAAGTCATAGTCCAGGTTCGCGGCCTTCCCCTGGGGATCGCTCCGCTGCGCTTATCCGTCTCGGCGAAGACTTCGATGCCGGCACCGGATCTCGATAACTTCGGCTGTGTGAAGACTTTCTGCCGGGCGTAGCCGCTCCTCAATCCTGACGGGTGCCACTGCGGGTAGCGGTGTTTGTGCATTCGCCATAGGCTTGGTGCCTTCCAGACGCCCTGCGCAAGTCATGATTTGAAACGGCCGAAGTCCGCCCCAACGAACCCAATCCACCCCGCCCTGTCGTCCCCCCTGCCGTACCAGCCGCCCCACCCTCCCAACAGAACCGCTCGCCGTGAGGGAGCGGAGATCGAAATCGGCCATTCTCCGCAATTAATCGAGAATTAACTTGCGGGGGGGGGGTGATTTATTGCAAACTACTCCTCACGGAGGAGTCATGTATGAAAATATTACTCGCCTTATTCTGTGCCGCGATTGCCTTAATGGCGCAATTCCGTCCGGTCGATCCGCGTCTCACTCATGAGCGTATTTTGGCGATCGTGCCGATGATCGGTACTGGACAACCGGAGGATCCCCGGCGGCCCATGTTCTCGGATACCCCGAATCTAATCGGTTATCACGCCGAACTGAGTGATAATGAGCAGTTTGCCCTCGTCGAGTTTGTGGCCCGGACCCGTGCCGAACTCGCTTCCATCAACTCCTCCCGGGATGCGCGTGTGCAAATCTTCCGCAAAACCGACGCCCGGCGCGCGGACGTCCTGCGGGAGTTTCAAAAGCTAAAGGCGAAATTCAATCCGGATAACTTCGGGTTCTCCGTCCGTTAATCGGGAAATAGCATGAGAAACCGCTTCGCCGTTCTCCTGGTTCTTCTTTTGTCATTGTCCTTTGTGCTCCAGGCCGCCTATACCTGGTACTTCACGGACAGTTTCCCCGGTGGCGTCGTCAATCCCACCAATTGGCAGCTCAACACGAGCCCGAGCTCTGGCGGCAAAGTGGCAATCTCCACGTTGGCCGTTCCTGACGGTACGGCGGACCACGAAGTACGCTCCAATCTGCCGGCTACCTGTCCCGGCACGCGCGTTTTCCTTCATCTGCTCCGCGCCACCAGCAACTACAACGACTACCTCACCGGCGACGCTTACCGGGTCCAACTGCGTCTCGACGCTCCCGATTGCCGTATGGCGCTCACCATCTCGAAAGTCAATGGCATCAATGGTTGGACCCAACTGCTTTATCTCACCAACCAGACCTTTGTGCCGGGCGGCGTCTGGCGCTCCTTTGTTCGCAACGATGGACCCAGCCCTGGTGTCACCGTCGTCATTGGCGGCCAGCAATGGACCGTAAATAATACGTCTCTCTCCGGTGGCAAGCCCGGCGTTGGCCACGCTGTCTATCCAGGAGCCAACCAGTTTGCGGAGTTGCCTGTCAGTCTCGGCATCATCGACCGCATCGCCCCGTCTCCTGCAACCGGTCTCTCCGCCATTCCCAATGCCAACAACATCCAGTTGAGTTGGAATGCGGCCGTTGACGATACGAATGGCTATGGCATCCACAACTACGAGCTCTATCGCAATGGCGCCTACGTTGGCCGTACCAGCCAAACCACCTTCAACTTTCCTGGACTCCTGCCCAGCCAAACCTATACCCTCGGTGTGGTCGCCGTGGATGGTCACCTCAACCGCGCGACCACCGCCACGTTGAACGCCACCACCACCGCCCTGCTCTCCACCAACCAGAACCCGCGCCGCGTCGGCATCAGCAACCATGCCGCCAGTTGGGGCGGCATGGGAGAGTCGATTGACACGCTCTCCGGCAACCTCAACTACACTTTTGGCATCGGGCAACTGAAATTCCGCAACGGCGGCGGCTTGCCCCTGGCCCTGACTTACAATTCCCAGAACTGGCGCAAAACGAATTCCACTGTGGAGAAGCTCGGGGGCGACCTCGGTTTCGGCTTCGGCTGGCGTTTGCTCGCCGGCGCGCTTACGCCCGTCTGGATCGATCAGTACACCTTTGGCTATTACCTCTTCACTGACTCGACGGGCGCCGAGTACAAACTGGACGTAAACTCCGCGGGTGTCTGGAAATCCAAAGACGGCAGCTATCTTTCCTACGATCCGGCGACAGCCAAGCTCTGGTTTCATTCCGGCATCTTCTGGCAGATGGGAGCAGCCTCTGGCGGGCAGGAACAGGACGCCGGAACCCTCTACCCCACCATCATCCAAAACTCGAACGGCAATTACCTCCAAATCCTGTACGCCCCTGCGATCGGCTCCTCCACGGCCAATACCTCTTCGCGGCCCAGCCTGGCCTGGGGCAACGACGGCTTTGGCTACAACTTTACCTACAATACTGACTCCATCCCCCACCTGGTCTCGATCACCGGTCCGCCGAACTCCGGCCAGAGCCGGACCTTTACCTACGCCAGTACCGCCCTCACCGATCCCTTCAATCTGGTAAGCTACGGCTCCACGACTCTGCTGCAAACCTCCGTCCAGACGGGAACCAACCTCACCACCACGCTGACGCACAATGCGCATGGCGAACTCACCCGCGTGGATCTGCCCTACAAAGGCGCACTCACCTGGGCCCACAGCCCGTTCACATTTCTTGGTAACGTAACGATTCGCGAAGTCTCATCGCGCGGGCTCATCAAGGCCCAGGGTGCCCCCACCGTCAATTACAACCTGGAGCGGAACGCCGGCGATTCCGGTCAGCACCTTCATACCAGCCTCATCGTGAAAGACCCCTCCACTGTGGGCGCCAAGAAGTGGACCTTCTCGAGCGCCAACGACTATACGCGGGGCTTCCTCACTCAACTGGACGAAACGGCGGATTGGGCGTTGGCCACCACTCTGCGCCGCCATGTCTTTACCTACGCCCAGGACGCGAACACCGTTCCGTACCTCAAAGCCACCAACACCACGCTCAATCCCGGCACCGGCGCCGCTCGCGAAAGCCGCACCGAACAAACGGTTGACCTCTACGGCAACGTTACCGAGGCCAAGGTCTTCGACTTCAACCAGCTCACTTCACCCGCGCGCACCACCTACTGCCAATACCATTTCATCGTTCCGGGGCAGCCCAATCCGCACTACCTGAATCGGCTGCCCAAGAATTGTTACGTCTCGGGTGGCGGCAGTTCTCAGTCGCTCTTCTCCGCTGATTACGACGTCTATCCGTCGAATACCCTGGATACGATCAATGGTACGGCCTACTGGCACGATACGCCTAACTACGGTACGTCGTACCTCACGCGCGGCAACATCACCAGCAGTCATCGCCTGGGCATCTATGCGGGCTCCATCAAGTACAACCTGCTGGGCGAAGTCACCCAGTCCACCGATGCCCACGGCCGTCAGGTCAACTACTCCTACTCAAGCGCCAGTTACTTCATGGTGCCGACGCTCATGACTCCGAACAGCAACCCGAACCTGCAAACCTCGCTGAGTTGGAGTACGATTCTTTCGCCTACCAGTTCCTCGCAGCCCAACGGCACCACGGTCAGTTACGGCTACGATGGCCAGAACCGGGTTACCCAGCAATCGAACTCGGACGGCAACTACGTCAATTACAGCTACAACGACGCCGCCAATCAGGTCACCCAAACCGTCAATGGCCGTTTCACCCGCACCACGGTGGACGGTCTCGGACGGCCCGTGCGTGTCGAGCTTGGCGACGGCGCAGGCGTCAAAACCATCGCCGACACCGAGTACGACAGTTGCGCCTGCACGCCGTTCGGCAAGCTCAAGCGTCAGTCCCTACCCTATGCGCCTGGCGGTACGCCGCTCTGGACGACCTATGTCTACGATGGGTTAGGCCGCACGCTTCAGGTTCAGGCGCCGAATTCAGCCGGCAATACCGTTTACGGCTACTCGGGGAATGAGGTGACCGTGACGGATCCCGCTGGACGCTGGAAGCGCTACACGATGAATGGGCTTGGGCATCTCACCCAGGTGAATGAGCCCAATCCCGCCGGCGGCGCGGACTACGTCACCAACTATCAGTACACGCTGCTCGATCAGATGAAGCTCGTCACCATGCCGCGCGCTACCGGGCAGGGCACGGTGACGCAAACCCGCACTTTTGTTTACACTGGCCCTCTTCTCACTTCCGTCACCCAGCCTGAAACCGGCACGAAGCAATACTTCTACAACAGCGGACGGCTGGCTTACACCATTGACGCGAAGAATCAGCGCGTGGACCTCGCCTATGACGCCTATGGCCGCATCCTCACCGTGACGCCCAAGAATTCGTCCGGCACGGTCGTCGCCTGCGATGTCTACAACTATCTGTACGATCTTTCGCCGAACACCTACGGGCGGCTGGCCGCCATCGAATGGGGGAACTCCGATACGGCCATTTGCTCGCAGGGGAAGATGCGCGAAGAGTATACGTACTCGGCCATGGGCCGTGTCGCGTCGAAGACAGTAAAGGTGACGCGGTTGGTGGGCGGCGTCGAGAAGACGGCCGACCTGACAGTGCAGTATGCCTACAACAACTGGGGTGCGCTGGCGCAAACCACTTACCCCACCACGTATACGCCTGGCGGCGCTGCGGTCCCCGGCTACCTCTACAACTACAGCTACGACACCATGGGTCGTCCGTCGGGCACCACCTATCAGGTGAACGGCGCGGCGTCGCCGCAAACGCTGGTGGATCAGGTTCAGTACAATGTCAGTGGGCAGCTCACCCAGATGCGTTGGTTCAATCTCACCGGCGGTGGTTCGCAAACCGAAACCCGGCAGTACAATGCCCTGGGCCAGATGACCCGCCTCACCGTGCCCGGCCAACTCGACCTCGAATACCGATTCTCGGCTACCGCCAACGATGGCAAGCTCATCTCGCAGAAGAACTACATTACTGGCGAGGAACTGGAGTATCAGTACGATACGCTGGGCCGGCTGTCGCGCGCCGAGACCACCGCCAACTCGGGGAGCGCGCCGCAGTGGGGTCTCTCCTGGCTGTACGACGGCTTCGGGAATCGTCTGCAGCAGAACGCGATCAAGGGCACCGTTCCGACGCAGGCGATTCTGGTGGATCCGGTGACGAACCGGGTCCAGTCGCACGCCTTTGACGCCAACGGCAACACCACGAGCACGCCAGCCCAGGGCACGATGACTTACGATGTGCTCGACCGCTTGAAGACCGTTGCCTCTGATACTTATGCCTACGCGACGTCTAATCAGCGGCTCTGGAAGAACAACGACTTCGTGCTCTGGGGTGCCGACGGCCAACGTCTCGTTACCGCTCAGTTGGCGGTCATCGGCTCGGACCTGCGCTTTACGCAGGTAGCTTTTGATAGTTATTCTCATGGCAGGCGTCTGCAGGTCAAAGACCGTCTTGGCTCGGTTGGCTCGTATTACCCGTACGGCGAAGCCAAGTCAGGCACGGTCTCCAACGCTGACTCCTTCGCGAGCTACTATCGGGATTCGACCGCGCTGGACTACGCGCAGAATCGCTACTACCAGCATGCCTCGGGCCGATTCCTGACGGCGGATCCGCTGCAGGCGAGTGCCATAAGTTCGCAGCCCTCAAGTTGGAATCGGTACAGCTACACAAGTAGCGATCCGGCAAACGGAACCGACCCCTCGGGGCTCATTACTGAACCCGCCGTGCTACTAGCTCCCCCAAATCCAATCACCGGTGGTGGCGGAGGCGCCATTTGGGCTTCCGGACCGATCTGCGGGGGAAGCGATTGGCTCCCGGTTTGCGTTACGGTGGGAGGAGGGACGACCGAACCCCCAGCAGCGGCAGGCAGTTGTTTGGTAGGAGATAGTGTTGAAGCTTGCGGCACCCTGACCTACATGTGTCTGTCTGCCAATTTGACGCCGATCTCGACATCGAATCCCCATGCATGCTCCGTAGCGCCCACCACGGTCCTGACGGCCTCAGGCGGAAGGGTCCGCATTCCGCTTTACGCGGTTCGTGAAAATGTAACCTATATTACAGGAGGAATCCCAGGTTGCGACGGAACGAATGGAACAGTACCGCATTACCTCAACATCCTTTACCAAATCCTCGATCAATTTGGCAAGCCATTTAACGTCGAGGGACTAGTGATTCTTGAACAGACGTTCTCCGCAACTGGGTACTATCCGAATGACGGACGACCCTACTACTTTGAGCCATGGCGGAAGTTTGGCGGGATTACTGACAAGACGGGGCGATTTCGCGACTCGCCCTACGGTGGGTGCGGTAACGGCAGCGACATGGTTGATATTACTCACCAGTCATTTAAAGTACACTATGCTGGAATAGATTGGACATTTCTTGCGCAGACTACCATCTTGCAGATTCAGGACGGCGTTACGACTTTCCAATTTCCGGGAATTACTTACAGACTTCCGTAAAGGAGTGTCAACTATTTGAGTGACTCACAACTATCTAGATTTTGTCAAGCGTTCCTATTCGAACTAGTTTTTAATAAGAGCGGTTTGTCTTACAAAATTTTTATGTGCGAGGGAGACCACATAGCAAGAAGTATGTCCTCTATCCTCAACGAAACGAATTTGACAGATGACGTCTTGCGCCGTGCCTGTTGGGCAATGAGGTGCTCGTTTGATCGTTTAGATCTGGTAGACAATCCGAGAGACAGGATGCCAATCGATACGCTGCGGCTGATCAGTTGGCTGGAGTGTCATGGGAAGATGCTAACAAGTTTCTCTGACGTTAAAGGGTTGAGGGACTTCGTGGACAGCCTTCATGTTGGAGAGAGTTCCTGAGGAGGCGTTGGTGCCGGAGGCGTTGGTGCCTGAGAGGCGTTGGTGCCTGACACTCCCGAAAAGGGAGAAGGGGCAGAGTAGGGTGGAGTAGTCGGGGTAGTGCCGGTCGATGGTGCCTGCCGGTCGATGGTGCCAGTCATCGGACGGGGGGAACGAGGTCGCGTGGGAGTGAGGTTCGGCAGGGACGGAGGAATCTTGGTGCCTGACACTCGGCAGGGGATACCAGATAGGGAAAGTTGGGGTGAGAGGAGGCGCAAGTGGGGTAAGGGCGTCAGGGTGACGCTCGGGGAGGGGTAGGATGGACGCGGGGAGCAGGAACACAGGCCGAGGGCAACGACGCGGGGGACG